>CADAQV010000001.1 GCA_902790095.1 uncultured Lachnospiraceae bacterium
ATTTGGACGATGCCCACTTAGCCGGTCTGCCGTCCTGCCGCATTGTACACGGACGCGGCACGGGAGCGTTGAGAAACGCCGTTCATCAGCACCTAAAAAAGCAGAAATACATAAAATCCTTCCGCCTTGGCGAATACGGCGAGGGCGATGCCGGCGTGACTGTCGCGGAATTTAAATAAACCGGGGAACACAAGACCGGAATCATAAAAAAGGAAAAAGAAAATGGCTGACAAACAAAAGATACTTATTGTAGATGATGATGAAAACATTGCAGAACTAATCTCCCTTTACCTTATAAAGGAATGCTTCGACTGCATGACCGTCTATGACGGACAATCCGCCATAAACGCTTTTGACGTATATTCTCCGGATCTTATCATGCTGGATCTGATGCTTCCGGGAAAGGACGGATATGAGGTCTGCAGAGAGATCCGCAAAAAATCCCGCACTCCCATAATCATGCTGTCGGCAAAGGGCGAGGTATTTGACAAAGTACTTGGCCTTGAGCTTGGCGCGGACGATTATATGATAAAGCCCTTTGACCCCAAAGAGCTTGTGGCAAGGGTAAAAGCAGTTCTAAGAAGAACGGGTGTGCCGTCTGCCCCCGCGGAGGATATGACGCAGCACACTGGTGAATACGTTTCATACCCCGACCTTACGGTCAATCTTTCAAACTATTCTGTTATATACATGGGAAAGCCGCTTGAAATGCCCCCTAAAGAGCTTGAGCTTTTGTATTATCTTGCAAAAACTCCAAACCGCGTGCACACAAGGGAAGAGCTTTTGGACCAGCTTTGGGGATACGACTACCACGGCGACACCAGAACCGTGGATGTGCACATAAAGCGCCTTAGAGAAAAGATAAAGGATCATGAAAAATGGGCTCTTTCCACCGTATGGGGCGTGGGATACAAATTCGAACTGAAGTAAGGGCAGGCTATGAAGCATTCATTATACATAAAATTTCTGCTCGTCTACCTTGGATTTGCCGTTCTGGGTGTAGTGCTGATCGCCACCTTAGGCGTCGGGCTCAACAAAAGCTACCGCTTGAACCTCATAGAGGAACAGCTGTATGACGAGGCATATTATATCGTGAGCACGTTCAAGACGGACCTGCTTTTAGAAGATGCCGTAACCGATCCGAGACTGGACAGCATTCAGGCTCTTGAAAAAAGCCGCGACTGCAGGCTATGGATCTTAGATCCTTCATCTAAGGTCCTGTATCCACAGACAAATCTTGTCATTACGGATTTTGACCCTGCAAAAAGCAATTCCCATCACGCCTTTACATCAAGGCTTGCCGACAGCCAGGCAGAGGATCAGATATGTGTCTATGCGCCGATAGTGAGCGGCTTTAAGACCACAGGCTATGTTATAATCTCATATCCGCGCTCATCAGCCATGGCGCAGATAAATCAGGCGACGAATGTACTTTATGTCATTACCCTCGGGGTCTTTCTGATATCACTTATTCTGCTTTTGTTCATACATATCCTGATACTAAAGCCCATTAAGCAGATCACAAAGGCCGCCTCGGAATACGCTTCCGGAAACCTGGAATACAAATATAACTATTCTTCAAATGACGAGATCGGTGTGCTTTCAAAGACGCAGCTTTTCATGGCATCTGCTCTTGCAAGCACTGCGGAAGACCAGCGCAAATTCATAACGAATGTATCGCACGACTTCCGCTCTCCCCTTACATCCATCCGAGGCTACCTTGAGGCCATACTGGACGGCACCATCCCTCCCGAGCTTGAAGGGAAATACCTTCGCATCGTAAAGGATGAGACCGACAGACTTTCACAGCTGACCCAGAGCATTCTGGATCTTAACACCTTTGGAAAGAGCGGTGTTATTTTAAACATTTCGGATTTCGATATCCACCACGAGATAAAAAAGATACTTGCGACTTTCGAAGGCCGCTGCAGCGAAAAACATATCGTTTTCGAGCTCACCTTCGCATCCCGCGAACTTTTTGTTCACGCTGACCTTGGCCGGATCCAGCAGGCTCTCTACAACCTTATCGACAACGCCATAAAGTTCAGCCCGCAAAACTCCACCATCTTCATAGAAACCAGCGAGAACAAGGGCAAGGTCTATGTTTCCGTAAAAGACCAGGGCCCCGGCATCTCCGCCGAAAACCTCGGCAAGATATGGGACCGTTTCTACAAGGTCGACCCTTCAAGAGGGCGCGACAAAAAAGGCTCCGGTCTCGGGCTTTCCATCACGCGTGAGATCATTCAGGCCCATGGGGAAAATATAGATGTAATAAGCACCGAAGGAGTCGGGACGGAATTTATATTCTCGCTTATGCCGACAAAGACTGAATGAGGCAACTATAAAAAGAAAAAGAAAAACATACCCCGCAGGCTAAAATACCTGACAGGGTATGTTTTTTTACCGTCAGCCAGAATAATGCATACCCTTTAGGACATTTTTCTTGTTTGGGTATGACTGCCGTCAAGGATATTACATACCCTTTAGGACATTTTTCTTGTTTAGGTATGACTGCCGTCAAGGATATTACATACCCTTTAAGACATTTTTCTTGTTTGGGTATGACTGTCATCAAGGATATTACATACCCTTTAGGGCATTTTTCTTGTTTAGGTATGACTGTCATCAAGGATAATGCATACCCTGCAGGACATTTTTCTTGTTTGGGTATGACATGCATTAAGAAAAAAGCATACCCTATGGGAAGAATTGCCGGTTAGAGTATGACATAAATGAAAAAAACATCATACCCTGAGAGCAAAATATCCCCTTTGGGTATGACATTCGCCAAAAGCAAGGTATACCCTAAAGGGCATTTTGATGCTCAGGGTATGAAAAAAGCAACAAAAAAGGACCGGGGGGGACCAGTCCTTTTTCGTGTTACAAAAACCATATAATGTATTGGGGGGGTTACGTGCGTAATATTAGCATAATTTCCTCCAAAAGTGTGCCCAAACTTCACAAAAATACAAATTTATTTTTGTGCACATTATACAAAACGGGCCTTTGTTTGCTTTTTCGACAAAAGAAACATCATGTAAAGAGGGCTTCAAACTCTTCTGTGGTGATCCTTTCCCTTTCCATAAGAAGGGCGGCAGACTTGTGCAAAACGTCCATATGCTGCTTTATTATCGCTTCTGCTTTCTTGTAGCAGTCGTCTACTATCTTTCTTACCTCGCGGTCGATAGCTGCGGCCGTATCTTCACTGTATTCGTGGGTGTTGCCAACACCGCCGCCGACAAATACCTGACGGTCGTTGTCACCGTAGTGGATCATGCCGAGGGATTCGGTCATGCCGTAATCCATGACCATGGATCTTGCGGCTGCCGTAGCATCCTTTATGTCCTGAGAGGCTCCTGTCGTAACGTCGCCAAAGATCAGCGCTTCGGCTATTCTGCCGCCAAGGCAGACCTGAATATGCTGAAGGATGCGTTCTTTTGAAAGGTACATGCGATCCTTATCGGGAAGGGGCATGGTATAGCCTGCTGCGCCGACTCCTGTGGGGATGATGGAAATGATCCTTACGGGGTCCATAAGAGGAAGAACTTTAAAGAGTATCGCATGGCCGGATTCGTGGTAGGCCGTGATCCTCTTTTCGTCCTCGCTTATGATGCGCGACTTCTTTTCCGTTCCTATGCTTACCTTTATGAAGGACTTGTCTATATCTTCCTGCCTGATGAACTTTCTGCCGTCCTTTACGGCGCTTATAGCTGCTTCGTTCATAAGGTTTTCAAGGTCTGCACCCGTGTAGCCCGCGGTGGTCTGAGCGACCTTTTCAAGGTCGACATCGTCTCCTAAGGGCTTGTTTGCGGTATGCACCTTTAATATCTCGCTTCTGCCGCCTATATCGGGCCTTCCGACAACGATCTTGCGGTCGAATCTGCCCGCACGAAGAAGCGCGGGGTCAAGTATATCGACTCTGTTGGTGGCCGCAAGAACGATTATGCCTGAATTGAATTCAAAACCGTCCATTTCCACAAGGAGCTGGTTTAAGGTCTGTTCTCTTTCGTCGTGGCCGCCTCCGAGGCCGCTGCCTCTTCTTCTTCCCACGGCATCGATCTCGTCTATAAAGATGATGCAGGGTGCGCTTGACTTGGCCTCGTTAAACATATCCCTTACACGGCTCGCGCCGACGCCGACAAACATTTCGACAAAATCGGAGCCGGAGATCGAAAAGAACGGAACTCCTGCTTCCCCTGCTATAGCCTTTGCAAGAAGTGTCTTACCTGTTCCTGGCGGGCCCTCAAGGAGTATGCCCTTGGGAACATGTGCGCCCATCTCGTTATATTTTGCGGGGTCTTTAAGGAAATCGACTATTTCTGTCATTTCCTCTTTTTCTTCTTTTAAGCCTGCGACATCTTTAAAGGTGGTCTTGTTGTCCTTTTCACCCATTTTCCTTGCACGGCTCTTTCCGAAGGAGAGCATCTTGTCGCCGCTCTTCATGCCGCTTTCCATATATGCGGCATTTCCGATGGAAGAAAACAGAACGAACAAAAATGCTATGACTACTCCCAGCAGAAGTATGGGCAGCACCGTGGTCTTTATGTAGCTGTCGCGCTGTACGTCCGTGAGCGTAAAGCCCACCTTATTCTCTGCAAGGAACTTTTGTATCTCGTTTACATCCGATACATAGAATATAAATTTGCCGTCCCCGTATTCAAACACAACATATCCGGCGGGGACTTCCTTTTCCTGCACCACCTTTACGGAATTGACGGTCTCGTTTTTGGTGACAAGGCTTTTGAAATAATCGCCCGTAACCGACTGTGAATAGAAGGTGTCCGCATTTTTGTAAATGTAAAGAAGATAGAGCATAAGCCCAAGCACTATCAGAAAAAACAGGATACCGGATCGGTTCTTCTTTTTTGCCACCACCTGTTATTCCTCCTCGAAGCTTATGCAGCCGACATAGGGCAGATTTCTGTATTTCTGATCGTAATCAAGTCCCATTCCTACGACAAACTTATCGGGAATCGAAAATCCCAGATAATCCGGTGTTACCTTTTTCTGCACACGTCTTGAGGGCTTGTCAAGAAGCGCGCATACGCTGATATCCGATGCGCCGCGGCTTAAAAGAGTGCTTGTAAGAGCCGCAATGGTGTTGCCTGTGTCTATTATGTCTTCGGCAATAAGAACATGGCAGCCTTCTATGGGCATGTCAAGGTCTTTGACGATGCGTACTTCTCCGCTTGAATATGTTCCGCTGCCATAGCTTTGTGCCTGCATAAAATCCATGATCACCGGCACCTGTATCCTTTTTGCCAGCTCGCACGCAAACATTGCGCCGCCTTTTAATATCCCGATAAGTCTTATTTCTTTTCCGTAATAAGCCTTCGAGATCTCGTCTCCGAGTTCATTGATTCGCTTTTTGATCTCTTTTTCGCTTATAAGCTCTGTAATGATCTCTTTCACTGTTCTTCCTCCGTATATAGTCTTATTATCCTTTTACTGCCTTCATCCACTTCAAAGCCGCAGCTGTCGCGGTATCCTGCGACCGCTAAGATAAGGCTTCCCGCCGCAAAGACAGGAATGGTCTTCCTTTTTTTCTCGTCGATCCTTTGCTGCTTCAAATAAACCGAAAGCTTCTTTTTATGCCCCGCGCGGTCGATCATAAGATGATCGCCCTCTAACGGCGTCCTGACAAGCAGTTCTCCGCTACCGTGCATAATGATTTTATCATAATCAAACCATTTAGCAAAGCTGTAATTATCATCTTTTTTTATTTTATCAAGGACTTCTCCGGCCGGCAGATCCGTAAACTCATATTTAAGCTTAACGGCCTTTTCACCGGAGTCCTTTCCAAAGACGATGTCGTCAAAAGACCTTCTTACCTCGCGGCCCTTTGCGATGCATACCTTTTTGCCGCTTTGGGCGCAGGTAAGTGCAAGCACATCTTCGACCTGGGCAAGCGAAACATCCGTAAGCCCGCCCGTTTCTTTTATTGCAAGGCGGATGGCCTCTTTTGCAAGAGCAGGGTGCGCATCACTTAATGCCTCTGCATTTATGCGAATCTCCCCGCCCGACCTAGCAGCATTGTTTTCAAGAAACTTTAAGGCCTCACCCGAAAGATAATCGCTCACCTCTCCCATAAGATCGGCATATCTGCCTGCGACCTTAGTAAAGGAAGGGTACAGCTGCTTTATCTGCGGAAGTATCTTCAGCCTTATTGCGTTACGCGTGTATTTGTCTTCGCTGTTTGTCTCATCCTCGCGCCAGATATGGCCTCTAGCCACCAGCGCTTCAAGAAGCTCCTCGTGGGTGAATAAAAGAAACGGTCTTATTATCTCATATGAAAAACCGTCTTCCTTTGTTATTACCGCTCTTTCCCTTATTCCGCCCATACCGAGGCTGCCGCTGCCGCGGAAAAGGTTCATAAGCAGCGTCTCTTCGCGGTCGTTTGCATGGTGCGCAAGAAAAAGCTTCGCATCGGCTTTTTCATCGCCCCGGCGCAGTGCCTCTTCAAAGGCGTCCCTTCTGGCCTTTCTTCCCGCAAGTTCAAGGCTTATGCCTTCTTTTGCGGCATTTTCGGGAACATTTATTTTTTTTACGGTCAGCGGTGTACCGGTCTCGCCGCAAAGTGCCTTAACGAACCGAAGATCCTCGTCCGCGCTTTCACCTCTTATCATGTGATGAACATGGACCGCAGTAAGGAAAGCTCCTGTATCTTTGCAGGCGCTTATCAGCGCATAAAAAAGCGCCACCGAATCGCCGCCTCCTGAAAGACCTATCACAGCCTTATCGCCCTTTTTCAAAAGGCCCTCGTTTATAAGCCTTAATGCTGTCTTATCTATCGCATCCATCTATCCCAAATATCCTTTATATCTCAAAAAAGCAGAGCCCAAAGAGGAAGCTGCTGCCCCTTTAGTTCCCTGCTTTAACTGCATACTCGTCTTCGCCGACCAGCCCGAACTTTTCTCTGGCGGTCTTTTCTGCAAATTCATCCGACTTTACATATCTTTCGTATTTGTCAAGCTGCTCGCTTCTTTCTTCCTGCGCAGCTATGCTTTCTTTTATCTGCGCTTCCTGAGCATTATATTCGGCGTTCTTGCTGTGAAGCCTGCTTCTGCCCCAGAGAAGCGCCGTACCAAGGAGAATACATACAGCGACGATTATGAGCACACTGATCTTGTTTGATCTTCCGGCAACTGCCTTCATCCTGCCGTTTGGCTGCATGATCTCCCCCTCCTTTCGTTTGCGGCCCGGAACTTGTACTTAAAAAAAGCCACAAAACCAATATATATTTTTTCTTCGAATAATGCAAGGGGAAAATAACGTTTTTGCGCAAAAACGATCAAATACTTTCGTACATTTCGCCCGCCAGCTCTTTTTTGACCGTTTCGGTAACGCTTACGACCCTGACATTAACCTCACGGTTTCCAAAACCTATGCATATCTCATCGCCCACCTTCACCTCGTAGCCGGCCTTGACCACTTTTCCGTTTACTTTTACTCTGCCCGCATCGCAGGCTTCATTTGCTATTGTGCGCCTTTTGATAAGGCGGGAAACCTTCAAATATTTGTCGAGTCTCATGACCATAATACCTCCGATATTTCTTTATAGGAATTATAACAAATGCTGCTCCCATTTACAAGAAAAGTTTAGTATTTTTTAACTTTACTTAAATGCATAAGACTCATAAAATTATATGTAGATGAATCATCTTTATTCATGGAGGTAAAAGACATATGAAAAAGATCGCACTTGGTATAGGAATAGCCGGCGTAGGCGCGTACGCCGCCGCAATGAAATATTTTTTCGACCTGGGATTTAACGCACGGAAACCAAACGGAGAGTTTCAGATGATAGGCGCGGGAACGCCATACGAAGAAAAGGGCAAGGAGGGCGCTGCCTGGCTCAATGATTTTGAATCCGACACGGTATATATTACATCGGTCGACGGCTTAAAGCTTAAGGGCCACTATTTTGCATGTCCCGGCGCCAAACGAACGGTCATCGCTTTTCACGGCTGGAGGGGCAGATGGTATTCGGATTACGCCTGCATGGGCAGATGGCTCTATGAAAACGGATGCAATCTTTTGTTCCCCGAACAGCGCTGCCAGAACGGAAGCGAAGGCAAATATATGGGCTTTGGCGTGACGGAAAGCATGGATGTTCCCGCCTGGGTCGCTTGGCTTGACGAGGCTCACCCCTCATCGCTTCCCGTATATATTATCGGGCGTTCAATGGGCGCCGCGACCGTTCTTATGGCCTGCGGCAAAAAGCTTCCGGACAATGTAAAGGGCATCATCGCAGACTGCGGCTTTACCTGTCCGTATGAAATGCTTAAGGTCCATGCCAAGGATGCTTTTAATATCCCCGAACACCCTATGATGGACACTCTCAACGTCATCACCAAAGTTAAAATGGGACTCGACCTTAAGGCCCACTCCACGATCGATGCAATGAAACAGGCCGAAAAGCCCATACTTTTTATCACCGGCACGGCAGACACCTTTGTACCAAGCTATATGACCAGGCAGAACTATGAAGCCTGCGTTTCGGAAAAGAAACTCTTCTTGGTTGAGGGCGCCGACCACTGCATGGCCGACCATGTGGATTTTGAAGGATACACCGGCGAGCTGACCGAGTTTTTCAGTAAATATGATGCCTAAAAAAACCTGCGCCTTGCGGCGCAGATTTTTTATACTTCAAACCACTTTATGGTCAGGATGAGACCCGCTACCAACGTGATGAGCGCGGCGATACCAAGTCCTTTATTTCGCCTGTTTGTGCCCTTTTGCTTTATAATAAACACGATTATACCGGCCGTGACAATATCAAGAATAAAGCCGGTAAGGCCGATGATGGCTTTTTTCTTTGCCATAAGATCTATGTAATAAACGGAAGAATAATTGTAATCCGCCATTTGACGGCGCTCTATGAAGGTGGCAAAGGCTTTCTTGACATCATGATCCATCTCCTTTACCTGGCCCGAAGCCTCTATGCCTTCTTTGTTATAAAGATCCTGGAAATAGTCAAGATCCCAGTTTTTAGGAGCTTTTGCGACCATGCAGTTCCGGTTTTCAATATCCATTATCACATAATAGTATTCCGTCCCTGTGGGGATAAAATCTATGGAATGCTCTATCCTTAAGATCTCGGGCGAACAGGCATAGACTTTTCCGGATGCAAACTTTACGGTTTTGCCCCCATCTTCCAAAAGCTTGTCCATGGACTCTTCCATGACGCTTTGACCTATAAGCGTGTACATGCTGCTGCCGCCGACAAAGGCCAGCGCGGTGATCAGCACCAAGGCGCCGAAAAATATCAAAAGCTTGTCTTTCTTTTCCTGAATTTTTGTCTTATCTTTTTTCATTTTCTCTCCCAGCACAAAAAGTGAGACGGGGGGACGGGGTCAGAGTCTCATTTTTGTGGCAAAAATGAGACTCTGACCCCGTCCCCCCGTCTCACTTTTTGCAATAAGAAAGCCGCAGTGCATAGCGCGCTGCGGCTTAAAGATACTTTTTTAATACAGATTAGTTAAGGGCATCCTTAAGAGCCTTTGCAGCCTTGAACTTAGCAGCCTTTGCAGCAGCAACCTTAACCTTGTCACCTGTTCTGGGGTTTCTAACCTCACGTGCAGGCTTGTCAACAACATCAAAGATTCCGAGGCCGTTTAAAGCAACCTTCTTGCCATCCTTGAGCTCGTCAACTGTAACAGCAACAACTGCATCAACGATCTTCTGAGCGTCGGCCTTTGTGATCGTAACTCCGCTCTTTGCGATAACTGCATCTGTAAATTCTTTCTTTGTCATTTTGATCCTCCTGTCAGCGCATTTGCGCTCATGATATTATTTATGTCCGGCAGGGCCGGAAACTTACATATTATTTATACTTAGCTTTATGATATTTGTCAAGTTAATATCCGTTATCAGAGGTACTTTTTAAGCATTTCTGCCTTATCCGTGCGCTCCCAGGGCAGATCGAGATCGTTTCTTCCAAAGTGGCCGTAAGCCGCGGTCTGCTTGTAGATGGGGCGTCTTAGGTCGAGCATCTTTATGATGCCCGCGGGGCGAAGGTCGAAATTCTCTCTTACGGCCTTTTCAAGCACCTCATCCGCTATTTTTCCGGTTCCGAATGTGTCTATCATTACGGAAGTGGGCGTTGCGACGCCTATGGCATATGAGAGCTGTATCTCGCACTTGTCCGCAAGGCCTGCGGCAACGATATTCTTTGCAACATATCTTGCGGCATAGGCTGCGGATCTGTCCACTTTTGTGGGATCCTTGCCGGAAAATGCACCGCCGCCGTGACGGGCATAGCCGCCGTATGTATCAACGATTATCTTTCTGCCGGTAAGACCGCTGTCACCTAAGGGGCCGCCTATTACGAAGCGTCCTGTGGGGTTTACGAAAAACTTGGTCTTATCGTCAACCATGTCTGCGGGAAGGATCACATCAAAGACATGCTTCTTTATATCTTCCCTTATCTGCTCTGTTGTGACAGAGTCATTATGCTGCGTGGACAAAACAACGGCATCAAACCTCTTTGCCCTGCCTTCTTCGTCGTATTCGACAGTTACCTGAGTCTTGCCGTCGGGGCGAAGATAGGGAAGCAGCCCTGTCTTTCTGACCTCTGTGAGCCTTCTTGCAAGCTTGTGAGCGTAATATATAGGAACGGGCATATAGCTGTCGGTCTCGTTTGTTGCATAACCGAACATCATGCCCTGGTCGCCTGCGCCGGTGTTAAGGCTTTCATCCGACCATTCGCCGTTCTTCTCTTCGTAGCATTCATCAACGCCCATGGCGATATCGGCAGACTGTTCGTCTATTGTGGTTATAACGCCACAGGTCTCGGCATCAAAGCCGAATTTTGCCCTTGTATAGCCTATCTCTTTTACTGTATTCCTTACGATCTTCTGTATATCCACATACGCTTTTGTGGTGATCTCGCCCATTACCATGACAAGACCTGTGGTGCAGCAGGTCTCGCATGCCACGCGGCTGTACGGATCCTGCTCTAAAAGCGCGTCAAGTATCGCATCGGATATCTGATCGCAGATTTTGTCGGGATGCCCCTCTGTGACAGACTCAGAGGTAAAAAACCTTTTGCTCATATTTAATTATCCTTATCCTACTTTATATTTAAACTTCTGCACCTCGTCTTCAGAGCTTACTCTTTCGATCTCGGCGCCAAGTTCACGGAGCTTTTCTACAAAGCTCTCATATCCTCTTTCAATGTATGCAACTTCTTCTACCGTGGTAAAGCCTTCTGCCGCAAGACCGGCTATAACGACGGCCGCGCCCGCGCGAAGGTCCGTGGCAACGACTCTTGCGCCGGAGAGCATGTTTACGCCCTCTATCATTGCGACATTGCCTTCCACCTTTATGTCTGCGCCCATGCGGACAAGTTCATCGACATACTGGAAACGGTTTTCGAAAATGCTTTCCGTAATGGTGCTCCTGCCGTCCGCAAGCGCCAAAACAACGGCCATCTGGGACTGCATATCTGTGGGAAAACCCGGGTATGGAAGCGTTTTTATATGTGTTGCGCTCATATGATTGCTTCCGATGACCCTTACCGCGTCATCTTCTTCCACTACCTCGCAGCCTATTTCCCTGAGCTTTGAGCTTATGGACTCTAAGTGCTTTGGAATAACATTTTTTAAAACGACATCGCCCCTTGTGGCAGCTGCGGCCATCATAAACGTGCCGGCTTCTATCTGGTCGGGAATGATGGAATATTCACACCCGTGAAGCTCCGGAACGCCCTTTATCCTGATGACATCCGTTCCCGCGCCTTTGATGTTTGCGCCCATACAGTTGAGCATATTGGCAACATCTACGACATGGGGCTCCTTTGCGGCATTTTCTATTATGGTCTTGCCCTCGGCAAGAGATGCCGCAAGCATTATATTTATCGTGGCGCCTACAGAGACAACGTCCATGTAGATATGCGTGCCGACAAGACGGCTCGCGTGGGCAAGGATCATTCCGCCTTTTATCCTCACATCGGCGCCTATTGCCCTGAATCCCTTCAGATGCTGGTCTATAGGTCTTGAACCTATGTTGCAGCCACCCGGCATATCGACCTCCGCATGATGATATTTTCCAAGCAATGCCCCGACCATGTAATATCCCCCGCGGAGCTTCTGTATGTAATCATTGTCTACCTGAGTAGTGCGGATGGTAGATGCATTTATAAGTACCTTGTTTCCTTCCTTTCTTTCGACCACGGCTCCGATATCGGCTATGGCGTCAAGAAGGTATTCCACATCCTGCACTTTGGGCACATTTTCTATTATTACGGTTTCATTGGTCATAACGGCACCTGCCAGTATTCCCAATGCAGCATTCTTTGCGCCGGCGATGGTTACCTCGCCGCTCAAAGGTGCTCCCCCCTTCATAATATACTGTTCCATAATCCACCTTGTATCTATGTGGGCGTTATCCGTACCTAAAAAAGGGCGCAGTCTGCCCATGCATACTTTTCACATTCTACCCGATTATATCACATTTTGCCTTTTTGTAAAGCATTACTTTTTTTGCACACCGAGAAGCCGAATCCGCCTATTTTTTTCCCGGTCTCATAATATCCGCCGTGGATATATGATATAAGCCCGGACGAGGCAAGATCGAGCCTGCCTTTTTCGTCTATATATTTCTCGTCCGCATCCACGGAAAGCACCTTTGCAAGGAATATATCATGGCTGCCGGGTTCAAGCACCTGCGTCACTCTGCATTCTATGCTTACGGGGCTTTCTTTAATGACAGGCACCTTAATAAACTCTGCCTTTTCCCTTGTAAGCCCGGTCTGTGCCCATTTATCGACGTCTCTTCCGCTCTTTACGCCGCAAAGATCACATGCGTATGCCATTTCCTTTGTGACCAGGTTTATGGCAAATTCGCCCGTTTCAAGAAGCATGTGATGACTGAACCTGCTCTTTTTTACGGATATGGACACCATTGCGGGGTCCGAACATACGGTTCCCGCCCATGCCACCGTTATTATATTGTCATTTCCGTTTTTATCCGCTACCGTGACCATTACGGCCGGAAGCGGATAGAGCATATTGCCGGGTCTCCAAATGACTTTTGACATTTATAAAACTCCTGTTACAGAAGGTATAAACTGCTTTTTTCTCGACACAAGGCCCTTTATAAGGATCTTGTCGGTGCCCGCAGGGATGCCAAAGGCTTTTTCAAGCGCTTCCTGCGCGCCCGCACCCGCCGCAAGGATCTCGGAGTCCTCGTCCGGAATGCTTGTCATAATAAAGAACAAAAGGTCTGTGCTTTGCTTCTTTACGGCCGTCGCCATATATTTTTTCATCCTGTCTCTTATGCCGTCAAGTAATTCCCTGCTCATGCAGTTTATCTGTGCCACGCCAAGAAGATGTTCGCCTGCGGCAAACTCCTTGTAATCCTGGCGGAAGATCTGTTCTGCGCTCTTGCTTGAAAAATCAGAGCCTGCTATAAACATTTCGTTCGCATATTTTTCCGGATTGATCTGGGCGATGAGCGCAAGCTTTTCTGCGGCCTGACGATCGTGAATGGTGCATGTGGGCGACCTGAAAAGCAGTGTATCCGAAATGATGGCCGAACACAAAAGCCCTGCAGTCACCTTGTCTATCGGGATCTTTTCCTCCAAATACATCTGATAGATTATGGTCGCAGTGCAGCCCACCGGCTGGTTCCGGAAATATATGGGTGAAAACGTGGATATGGTCCCGATCCTGTGATGATCTATTATCTCAAGTATCTCGGCGTTTTCTATTCCGTCACAAGCCTGCGATTTTTCGTTGTGATCGACCAATATGAGCTGCTTTGGCTTCATACCCAAAAGATTTCGCCTTGACAGCATCCCAAGGTAATAGCCGGAATGATCTATTATGGGAAAATACCTGTGCCTCAACCTTGCCATGGTCTCTGCGACCTCTTCCATAAGATCGTCCGGAGTAAAGGTCACCAGATTTTCCCCCGTCATGATCTGCTCTGCCGGAATGCTCTGATTTATGAGATGCGAAACGGTATATGTATCGTTCTTTGTTCCTATCAGGATACAGCCCTTTTCCTCGGCCATCTTTTTGACCGTGGCGGATACAGTCGCACCGCAGCAGGCGATTATCATGCCCGCATTCATCTCAAGGGCGCAAAGCTGCACCTCATATCTGTTGCCGACCAGAACTATGTCATTTTTTTCTATGAAGCTTTCCATTACTTCGGGCGCAGAGGCCGCAACAAGCACCTTTCCGTCCGGGCAGACATCCTTTATGTCTCCTACGATAAGCTTTCCGTCTATTGTTTCTATTATATTTTTAACGGTCGTATGCGCCCTTGCAAGGCCGCGGTTGTCCTCGTCAAGGTATGCCCCCGCAATGTCTTTCAGCGTGACCAGACCGACAAGCTTTTTCTTTTTTACAACAGGCACCGTTTCAACGCCGACGTCCTGCATCCTCTGCCATGCTTTACGGATGCTCGTATCCGTCGTGATGCCTTCCATCCGTCGCCACTCGACATCCTTTACCTGCGTGGAAACATCCTCCACAAGCTCCGGCTCTTCTGCGCCGAAATATTTAAGGACAAAGGCGGTCTCCTGATTTATCTTTCCGGCCCTTTTGGCCTCAAACCTGTTTCCTTCAAGTTTGTTTTTAAGTGCCGCATAGCAGATCGCAGAGCACACGGAGTCCGTATCGGGATTCTTGTGCCCTATGACCCATACCTTTCTGTTGTTGTCCATATATACCTCATTATATCAAAAATCCCGTTCCCACCTGATCAAAGACGCGGGAACGGGGTATATGTCCTGCCGAAAATAAAAACTATGGCAGGAGATTGATGACATTAAAGATTATAAGCGCCGCAATGATGATTATGTCGAGCCAGATAAGAATTCCCATTATGTTTTTGTGGGATGAGATAACATTTGTAAATTCATCATAGCTTTCATGGAGATCTTCGATCTGTTCCTCTGAAGATTTCATCGAACGGTAAAGCTCTGTGACTGTACGGTCGTTGTTGTTCCTCTCACGGTTCAGCTGCTTTCTAAGCTGATCCATGGACTGATTGTTCTCCTCAAGAGCGGTCTTGAAGTTGGCAAAATTCTCTCTCATGGCAGCATAGTCTATGGTCATGAGTGCCTGATCCTTTTCCTGAACGTGAGCAACAAGTTCGGCATTCTTTTCAGTCTGCTTGTCCATGCGGCTCTGAATATCTGCAAGGAATTCCTTGTTCTCTTCGTTTGCCTTGCTGACAGAATTGATGACCTCATTCTGCTTTGCAAACTGCTTTGTGATCTCTTCGTAGATCTTGTCTACCTGCTCTTGAATATGGGAATTGTCGGCATTTACGACAGCCGTTCCGTCTCCGCTTGCTATGCTGATATTGGACATGGCATCCCTGACAGCTTTGCTGACCGCCTCCTGGATCTGTTCATTTACAGCCTGCTGTCCGGCCTGCTGAGCCATGGCCTCCTTAAGGCTTGAAGCGATGATCTGTCTTAAAGCATCCTCATCCTGTCTGGGAGCTGCCGTAGCCATTGCATCCTGAACATATTCGGACACGATATCCTTAACTTTTTCTTCGGAAATACCGCCGGCTGCGGTCTGTCTGTCCGCACGGGTAGCCCTCTGCTGCTTCAAAGCGTTCTCTAATAAGTTTGCCATCTTTGCATTTCTCCTTTCAAGAGCCCAAACTATTTATTTCCAACATCCGGTCATATGTTTTTATGAATTTTCTTCTGTTTCCGGTTCGGTCCCGGTTTCCTGTTCTGCGGCCTGAGTGGTCTCGTCCTCAAGAGTTAGCCCGCATATGTCGCCGATAAGATAATTTGTGGAAGAATAATCCGGTCTGGAATCAAGATAAGTACGATATTTCCCGATGCCCCAGAGGCCGACGCCCACCAGCACTCCTGCCACAACGAGAATGCCGACAAGCCTTACGATAAGGGTCGCCGCGGTCTTTTTGCGCTTCTCTTTTGCCAGGATCTTCTTCTTGTTTTTCTTGTAATCCTTATATTTGTCTACTTTTGCCTGACTCATTTTTTTATTCCTTCAAAACGATTATATTTCTGTACTTTTATACTATATCACATTTATCGGAAAAAGAGTATATGTTTTTTTACATTTTTTTTATTTTTTTTGTTTTTCCGCTTTTAATGCCGTAAGTATCAAAGTATCAGCTTTGCGGCCCCGTAGATTCCGGCGTCGTTACCAAGCGTTGCAAGCTTGAATGTCGCTTTTTTATGTATGATATGCGAGAATCTTTCAAAGTATGAAGATATGCCGTTTGTGAGGATATCCCCTGCCCTTGAAACACCTCCGCCGATAACGAATTCGTCCGGATCCACTGTCATGGCAACGTTGGCACTTGCAAGCCCGAGATACATGCAAAGTGTATCTACCGCCTTTGCGGCGAGCTCATCCCCTGCCTTTGCCTCGTCAAACACCTGCTTCGCGGTAAGGTCTGCTATGCCGCGAAGCGAGCTTCCCATATCGGTGGAATTCATAAGCCTTCTCGCCATGCGGACTACACCCGTTGCGGATGCATACTGTTCAAGGCAGCCGTGATTGCCGCAGTTGCACGCAAGCGGTTCTTCGGGATTTACAACGATATGTCCGAGCTCTCCGCCCGCGCCGTGAACGCCGTCAACGATCTTTCCGCCTATGATGATGCCGCCGCCAACACCTGTTCCGAGTGTGAGCATAACAACATTGTCAACGCCTGCGGCCGCACCCTTAAAGCTTTCTCCAAGAGCGGCAACGTTCGCGTCATTTCCCGCCTTTACCTCTATTCCGTCAAGAAGCGCGGAAAGAACTCTGTCCGGATGATAATCCCTCCAGCCGAGATTCGGACAGTGGGGCACGAAACCGTCTCCCTGAACAGGTCCGGGAACGCCTACTCCCACTCCTGCAACATCGGACATTTTGATATCATGCGCCGCAAGATTTGCTTCTATGGCTTCGGCAACATCCTTAAGGATGGTATCCCCGCCGTTCTCTTTTCTTGTGGGTATCTCCCATTTGTCGATAAGTGTACCGTTTTCGTCAAAAAGGCCGTTCTTTACGCTGGTCCCGCCTATATCAACACCGACAACATACTTTTTCTTCTGCATATCATTTACCTCCGATCAATCCTTAAATCCGTTCGGATTGTTTTTCTGCCATCTCCAGGAATCCTCACACATCTCTTCGATCCCTCTTTCGGCCTTCCAGCCAAGTTCTTTTTCTGCGAGAGACGGATCCGCATAGCATGCATCAATATCCCCCGGTCTTCTTGGCATTATCTCGTAATTTATCTTTACACCGCTTGCCTTTTCAAACGCCTTTACCACATCAAGAACACTGTAGCCCGTGCCCGTTCCGAGGTTGCATATGAAAAGTCCGGCTTTTTCTTCTATCTTTTTCAGCGCTTTTACATGGCCGATGGCAAGATCCACAACATGGATATAATCCCTTACACCCGTTCCGTCATGTGTCTTGTAATCATTTCCGAACACTCCGAGCTTCGGAAGCTTTCCTACAGCAACCTGTGTAATGTAAGGCATGAGGTTGTTCGGAATACCGTTTGGATCTTCTCCCAAAATGCCGCTCTTATGAGCGCCTATGGGATTGAAATAACGAAGGAGGATTACATTCCATTCGTTATCAGTCTTCTGAATGTCCGAAAGGATCTGTTCGAGCATGGACTTTGTCCAGCCGTAAGGATTGGTGCACACTCCCTTGGGGCAGCTTTCGGTTATCGGAACAAAAGCCGGGTCTCCGTAAACTGTCGCGGAAGAAGAAAAAATGATATTCTTGCAGCCGTTATTTCTCATGACATCCACAAGATTCAAGGTGCCCGTTATATTGTTGTTGTAATATTCCCACGGTTTTCTGACCGATTCGCCAACGGCCTTGAGCCCCGCAAAATGTATAACGGCAGTGATATCTTCTTTCTTGAAAATCTCTTCCATGCCTTGCTTGTCAAGAAGGTCCACCTGATAAAAGGGAAAGCTCTTTCCCGTCAGCTTTTCCACCCTCTCAAGGCTTTTTTTGCTGGAATTGCAAAGATTGTCCATTACCACGATGTCTTTTCCCGCATTAAGCAGCTCGACACAGGTATGACTTCCGATAAATCCGGCTCCGCCGGTCACTAATATTGCCATATCTCCTCCTATCCTCTGAACAGTTTTAAAAATACCGCTCTTGAGTTTGTTATAAATAAAAGCTCGTTGTCCTTGTCCGGATTATTCAGCTTTATTATCTCGCATTCAAGGCTTCCCGTAAAGAAAGTCTTTCCCTTGTTATTTATGAAGCTTACTGCCGAATCGCCTATAAGATAAAGGCCGTTCTTTGTCCTCAGCATGCTTTTCGCATCAAAATCCGTAGTGCGTTCAAACAGCGTGTCTCCGTTTATTCCGTAACAGAAAAGTCTGTGTTCACCGGGCTTTTCGCCGCCCGCACAGCATACCGCAAACCCGGAAGACGAATATGCTACTCCGGTGATCTTTTCATCAAAGTCAATTTCCTTCATTTCTTCGGGTGCAGTCTTGTTTTTCAGGTTATATAAAACGATCTTGCCGTCGCCGAACGCTATCGCCCGGTCATTGTTTAAAAAAGCGACATCGGCAAAAAGAGTGTCGTCGTATTTCCTGAAAGCTCCGACAACGCCGGTGGTGCTCCTTTTTTCATCAAAATTGTAAAAGACTATCTGATCCTGAGTTATTCCGCTGTCTATATAGACAAAGGATGCGACCATCATCTGTCCGTCGGGCGAAAAGGCTATATCAAGAGGATATCCGCTCTGATTTACAAGGGTATGAATATTTATATCAAGCGTCGCACCGGTATTATTGTAAAAATATATGGTGTTTGAAAGCTCCTCCTCAAGAAGAAGCGCTGCAACGCCGTAGTCCGACACCGTCGCTTTGGTTATCATTGCCGGTGCGGTCATTTTTCCGGTAAGCCCGGTATCCTTTGAAAGTATAACGGCCGATTTTGCGCCGCGGTCAAAAATGACTGCATACCCCGAAGAACAGATGGCCTCCGGGTTGTTCATGGAATAGCTTGCCGCCCATGTGGTCTTGTTTTCGGCGGTATAATAGTTTGCGCCCTGGGTGCCGTACTGCAGTATTCCTCCGGCAAAATCAACATATCTCATGTCTGCGGAAGTTAAGATCTGCTGTTCCCACTCCACGCCTATGGAGGTGTAGCTCTCCGTCCTTCTTATAACCAGAAGGTATACCATAACACCTATCACGACCAGAAACAAAAGCGAGATGCCAAGTCTGCTCAATATCTTATGCTTCTTGACCTTCCTGACATATCCGTCGTCTTCGCCGTATCCTTCTGCTCTGTCCCGAAGAGCCGCATCGAAGGATACTATTCTGGAATTATTCTTTTTTTTATCGTCTTCCATCTTTCCTCCGATGAATGTCTTTTATCTTAAAAAACGTGACCGTTGTACATATTTACTGCCTCTGCAAGGGATGACGGATGTTTGTCCTCCGCCACCTTCATGATACCCTCTATCCGGTCGGATGTGAGATTTTCCTCTCCGAGTCTCGGAGCATACTCCTGCAGTGCCTTTGCATTAAGGCTTTTAACATACTTTTCGGCCTTTAAAAGCACTTCTTTCCGCTCTGAAAGGTTCTCCTCTGTCTTTTCAAGCTCCTCATCATATCCCATTTTGATCTCGTCGGATATGATACCTGCGGTCACATTGTCAAAGTTTTCAAGGGCTTCGTCCCTTTTTCTTGTTACCTCGTCCCTGTATGCTTCCGCTTTTGCGATATCGTAATTGAAATCGTCAAGATGGTAGTATTCTTCATTCTCATCCGTCATGATGGCAGACTGAATATTTTTGATCTCCTTGCGATTTTCCTTGATAGACATTGCCCTGGCATTTATTTCTTCAAGAATGTCTTTCTTTGGAATGCATACTGTCATGTGAACGATCATATATTCGCCCATAAACAAAAGACCGGCTATCAGAAATACGATCATCTGAACCACATCCGAAAGATCGTACATGAAATGCATTATGAGAAACGGTATGACGAATACTATCAATGCCATCGAAAGAAGCACCCACACATAATCAAGTGGCTTTTGCGGCAGAAAAATGTGGTAGAACCAGTTTTTTGCGTAAATACCCGAGACCTGCGCATCCGCAAGCGCCGCCTTCTGCTCCTTTTCAAGCGATGCGGTCACCTTTCTGAGGCCTGCCGTCTCGCGCATTATCCTTTCTTTTCTTCCCGCATTCCTTGCAGCCTCTTTTTTCTCCTGAAGGCCTTTAAGTTCTCTGTTTGCTTCCTGTATCCGGCCCTTAAAACCTGCCGCAAGCTCATCGCGTCTCTTTTTTACGCTGATGTTTATTTCGTCGGTCATTGCCTTTTTCACGGAATTCCTGTGTTTTTCAAGAGCCGTGACTTCGTCTGAAAGCTTCTGCCTTTTTTCTCTCGCCTGTTCAAGCTTGTTTACAAACTCTGCTGCCGAACCGAGATATTCATAAATATCTACATCCGGATTATCCATAATTTCCCCCTCGCGCGAAGCGGCATTATCATTTGGCCGGGCTTTGTATACAGCCCTGCGCCACGTTATATCATAGCACAATTTTTGTAATAATAAAACGGAAACTTTTACTTGACCGCATGCATTGCTTACATGTATTATAGCTGACATAACGCTCATACGGAGGATGCACATGTTTCGAATGTGGGGACACACGGTAAAAGACGGTCATACGGTAAAAAGCCTCACCATAGAAGACCCGTCGGACAAAAACCGCACAAAAAAAGTCTTTGAGGCGCTTTCGGCAATATGCCTTTCGTTCGATCTCGCGCAGCCCCAGTGGCTCGCAGGCAATATCGCCGAGTTCAAACGGATCAGCCGCACCCGTTTTACAGCCGATTCGTTTATAGAAGAAATATCTTTCGATTATCTTGAAATACGTATCGTGGAAGAAGACTAAAAAAAGCTGCGCATTATACGCAGCTTTTTTTCAGACCACATCCATCTCCATACTGATCTTTATCTCTTTTTCTTTTCCGTTATCGGCAAGCCATCCGTCAGTGATCTTTTTCAGCCTGTCCATGCAATCGGAATTCTTCATATCCCTCATCATGACAAATATGCAGCCGGCATAGATGCTTACCACATCGTCTCTCTTAAGCTTTGTAACGAGCTCATCGGCGATCGATTCCAAAAGATCGTCTTCGATTCTTTTGCCGCCTGATGCCGGGACAATACGGAAAAACGCGGTGTCATTCCCCTTCATGCGGTCATCCCTGCTAAGGAAGCGGTATATGACCTGCATTTTTTCGAAGGTTATGCGGTATGCCCCTTTGCCCTCGTTTCTTTCAGAGATGATCTTCTTTATCTGCTCTAAGTTATTCTTGTTATCCCAGTCCTTATCATCGTCCTTTTCGCTGCCGCTCTTTTCATAAAAGGCATAGCCGTGCTTTCCGTTCTGTTTTACGGAATAGAGCGCCTTGTCGGCCTTTCTGAAAAGATCATCGTAATCTCCGCCGGGTCCTGTTATCTTTACGGCTCCAAGGGATGCGCCAAGGGGTATGTTCATTCCTTCGCCCATATATTCCTTGGCAGATCTTACTATACCGGCGTTAAGTGCCCTGCAAAGTCTTTCGACCGCCTCTTCATCCAGGGTATCCTTTAAAAAGGCCATGAACTCATCCCCGCCAAGCCTTCCGGCCATATCTTCCTCGCGAATGTTTTCTTTTATAAGCTCCGCAAAGCGTATAAGCACTTTGTCTCCCATGTCATGCCCATAGATATCGTTTACAAGCTTGAAGCTGTCAAGGTCTATCATCACGAGCATTCCTGTCTCTTTTTCACAGGCCTCTCCTATCAGTCTATTCGCTCCCGCTTTGTTTAATATTCCCGTCATGGGGTCTGTGATCATCTCATTTTTAAGCTCTCTTATCGACTTTGCCCTGCTTTGCATGGTGTAGAACAGCCAGACAAGATAAAAAGCCATATACCCCAGCACAAATATGATATAAGCTCTGAAATACCACAGCTCATACATCTGTGCCAGCTTTTCAACATCTATTATTTCTTCTTTTATTATCTCCGAAGAATTATCGTCAAGGACTTGGATATGCAGCTTATATTTTCCCTGGGGCAGATTGGTAAATGACAGCGGGAATATCTCATCCTGCAGACAGAGTATCCCGTCATCCCCCGACCCCTCAAGATAATATCTTATGCGGGGATTTGAGAATGTGTAATTATTCACGGCGATGTTAAAAACGATACGCCCGGGCACGGCAGGTATCGTCACCTTTCCGTCTTTCGGATACACTGTTCCGCCGTCATAAACTACCTCTTTCAGATGCATCTTAAAATCGGATATCTCGACCTTTACATGCTGTCTTTCAAGGGCCCTTGCACCGTCCACGCACGCGAGATAAAAAACTCCGTCCTTATATTCGTTCTTCGCGTTTGCCTTAAGTCTTCCCGTAAGACCCCAGTCCACATTCATAAGCGTGTAGTTTAGTACATTGTTTTCCAAAAGCTCTTTTTCAGGCAGAGAATAAAGCCCGGCGCTCGATGTGACATATGCGTTTCCCTCCCCGTCAAACAGGATATCATAATTGTCATTATGCGGAAATGTATCTATATTCTTTATTTCATTTCCGTTATCGAAAAACAGCGCATTCCCCGTGACATAGATATATCCCTCACTGCACGGCTTTATCTGCAGAATAACGCCCGATGTAAGGCCTTCCGTTTTGCCTATATTTCCTGCGATCTTTCCGTTTTTGATGATATATATTCCGTCTCCGTCGGAACCTGCAAGAATGCTTCCGTCTTCTCTTTCCGCCGCGCAAAGGATCGTGGTATTGCTCATGCCTTCTTCTTTGCCTATGACCTGCACTTCCGTATCGCCGTCAAAAAACACAAGTCCTTCTCCGTTGGAGGATACGGCGACCTTTCCGTCGGAAAGTTCAAGCGCGAACCTGCATTTTCTGTACGTGCCGTCTTTCTGTCTGTTTGACAGATATTTGATCTCTCCGTCAGTGCAGACTTTCATGATGGCATTTGACGAATAGGTCGATAACCACAGATTCCCTTTCGAATCCTCCATGACATCCCTTATCCTGTACCCTGATACATCCGTCGTAAGACCGTTCGTCACCGGCTCGTTTGTAAGGGTGTCGATTATGATAAGCCCTTTGTCGGAAGCCATATAAAGGCGATCATCTTTTTTAATTATGGCATTTACCGTCTGGCTTTCTATACCTGCCGCTTTAAGCAGATTGAGAAAAGGGGTCCTTGAGCACTTGATGACCCCCTGACTCTTTGACAGCAGCCAGATATTCCCCTGATAATCCATAAGTGCATCTTCTATGGAAAAATCAAGATTGTTTGCCATAAGGTTTTCTCTTGTATTAAAATCAAGATATCCCACGCCTTCTTTTGAACAGACGATCAGCCCGTTCGCGCCGGACGGATGTATGAGTTCGACCACATTGTTTATACCAAGGGAAAACCTTCCCCGGCAGGCATAGATGTCTCCCTCTTTTTTATACTGAACGATAAGGTCGCCCGTGGTTCCGACATATATCTGATCGTCAACTATCTCGAGACTCTTGTACCTTGTTGTCTCATCATCCTCGATATCTATTTCTTCATCAAAAATGAGCATGTCGTTTCGAATAACAAACAGCATCCCGTTTTCGGTCACTCCGATCACATCTCCTGACGGAGCAGACTTTAATGCTTCTACTGCGGTCACATCCGGCCATTTATCAAAGATCTTGATCTGTCCGTCCCTCATGATCTTTGCGACTTCTCTGTCGGTGGCGACATAAATATTTCCGTTATTATCCTCGCATATATACCTCACGGCATCGGACTTAAGTCCTCTTTCCGAGTCAAACAAAGTCCCCTCGCCGGATACAAAATCATAGCATACCACACCGCTGTCATTAGTCCCTATCCACAGCCGCTGTCTTGAGTCTACAAACAGTTTTCTTACATTCTTTACCGCCGGATGAAGCTGTATGTTTTCAAATCTTAGTCCATCATAACGAAACAATCCATTATAACTTCCAAGCCAAATATATCCGTCTTCCGTCTGAATGATATCAGTCACTTCCGAATCGTCAAGACCATGCTCTCTTCCGTAATAGACAATATCAAATTCAGGAAGGCTGTCCGCCGCTTTTGCTCTGCAAAGAGGAAAGACAAGCGCCGGGAGCAAAATGATGACAAGTGCGGCAGCCGCTTTTTCCTTCTTTTTTCGTCTGTCCGCTTTTTCAAAAAATTTCATCAGCGTTCCGGCAATAAAAAGAGCGGCAGTTATCGAAACGATCCTGTCCGGAAGGTCGACGAGCGCTTCGCCAAACCATATGTTCACATTGGACACATTGACATATATATTCAGCATCTCCACCAATGCATCGCCCCAGGCGTTGCCGATGACACCTTCAAAAAAGATGATATCTATGGGTGCAGAGAAGGATGCCGCGATAAGACCTTCGAGCATGGCGATGGAAATGACCTCAAGCCTGCTTCCTTTTGGAAGGCGCGGATAGATATATCCCGTCATTACGCCCGTTATAAAGCCTATTCCGATGTAATATATGACATTTTTGTCGAGCAGCACCAAAAACAGCGATGTAACAAGCCCGCAGACTCCGCCGAATATAGGCCCGAGTATTATGCCCGACATCATGGTTCCGATAGTATCGAGCCAGAAAGGCAGCTTAAGAGCTCCAGCAAGATATCTTCCCCCGAAGTTTATGAGTATACACGAAAGTATCAGGATTATCTTCCACGAGACCGCTTTGTTCTGCCCCGGATATATGATCGTCTTTTTATTCATTGCACGTACTTTGCCTATTCTTGTGTAAAAAAAGGGCCGCCGAAGCCAATATGCTTTCGGCGGTCCCGTTTCAGGTCACTGATCTATCTGAGTCTTCTTAACAAGTGGTCTCTGTCCTGCTCATATCCGGGCTTTCCGAGGAGCGCAAACATATTTCTCTTGTAGCTTTCAACACCGGGCTGATTGAAGGGATTTACACCTATCATGTAACCGCTGATGCCGCATGCGAACATATAGATATAGAAAAGCTCGCCAAGGTAGTATGCAGACTGCTCAGGGATATGCATGATAAAGTTGGCGACGTTACCATCCGTATGTGCGAGGATAGTACCCTGCATAGCACTCTTGTTGACAAAATCCATGTCCTTTCCGGCAAGATAGTTGAGACCGTCGAGATCTACGTCTTCTTTTCCGATGGTAACGGTCTTCTTGGGTTTGTCGATCCAAAGAACCGTTTCGAACATTATCCTGCTTCCGTCCTGGATGAACTGTCCCATGGAATGCAGGTCTGTGGTGAAATCGCATGCAGCGGGCATAATGCCTCTGTGGTCTTTTCCTTCAGACTCGCCGAAAAGCTGCTTCCACCATTCGGCCACATAGTGAAGAGAAGGCTCATAATTGCATGTTATCTCGACATTCTTGCCGCGAAGGTTCATTATGAAACGGGCTGCGGCATACTGCATTGCAGAGTTCTGAGGGAACTGCTTCTTAAGACAGATCTCTCTTGCTGCAGCCGCACCATCCATAAGCTCCTGGATATCAACGCCCGAAACAGCGATGGGAAGAAGACCTACAGCCGTAAGTACGGAGAATCTTCCGCCTACATCATCCGGAACAACAAAGGATTCATATCCTTTTTCCTTTGCCAGGTTCTTAAGAGCTCCCTTTGCCTTATCGGTGGTCGCATAAATTCGCTTTGCAGCTTCTTCTTCACCGTATTTTTCCTCGAGCATCTTCTTAAATACTCTGAAGGCAATTGCCGGTTCTGTTGTGGTTCCCGACTTTGAGATAACGTTTACGGAAAAATCTCTGTCGCCGATAAGCTCGACAAGGTCTGAAAGATAGTTGCCGCTTATGCTGTTGCCTGCGAAATATATCTCGGGTGTTTTTCTCTGTTCTTTAGTGAGATTGTTGTAGAATGTATGATTTAAGAATTCGATGGCTGCCCTTGCGCCAAGGTATGAGCCTCCTATACCGATGACTACGAGTACATCGGAATCCGACTGGATCTTTGCAGCTGCCTTTTTAATGCGCTCAAATTCATCCTTGTCATAGTTAACGGGAAGGTCCACCCATCCGAGGAAATCACTTCCTGCACCCATCTTTGAAAGCAGAGTCGTTTTAGCGGTCTCTGTCAGCAGCATCATGTTTGTCATCTCTGTGTCGCTGACATACCTGCCTGCTTTGGAATAATCAAAATATACGTCCTTCATTTTATGCCCCTTTCTTACTTTGCATATAAAAGCATTATATAACAAAAAGGTGCTGATTTTCAACAGTTTTTTCCCGTGTCATATTGACATTCTGCTAATAGTTTTATAAAATATTGTGAGTTTTATTCAGTCAAAAAGGACATTGCCATGAAGAAAATAATCCTGACAGGCGGAGGTACCGCAGGTCATGTCACGCCGAATCTGGCACTCATACCGCATCTTAGAAAAGCCGGATATGACATCTTATACATCGGCTCATACGAAGGGATAGAAAAAAAGCTTCTTTGGGAGGCCGGAGTTAACTATAAGGGTATCTCCACCGGCAAATTCAGAAGGTATCTTTCCTTAAAGAACCTTTCGGATCCTTTCCGTGTCCTAAAGGGAAAGCGCCAGGCAAAAAAGATAATAAAGGAATACAGGCCGGATGTTTTGTTTTCCAAGGGCGGTTTTGTTGCCGTGCCCGTTGTAAGGGCCGCAAAAAAGTATCATGTTCCGATAATCATACATGAGTCCGACATGACGCCCGGCCTTGCAAACAAACTCTGCTATTCGGCCGCACAGAAGGTATGCTGCAATTTCCCCGAGACTCTTAAGTCTCTTCCCGAAAAGAAGGCCGTCTTAAGCGGCTCGCCGATAAGAGATGAGCTTCTTACAGGAAGCAGGGAAAAAGGACTAGCGTTCACCGGCCTTACAGGCAATAAGCCTGTTATAATGATGATGGGCGGAAGCCTCGGCTCTCGTATAATAAACGAAAACTTAAGAAAAGCCCTACCTCTTCTTTTGCCGGATTTTGACATCGTGCATCTTTGCGGCAAGGGAAATCTTGATGAATCATTAAAAAGCACGCCCGGTTATGTTCAGTTTGAATATGTAAGTGCGGGCCTTAACGATCTTTTTGCCCTTGCGGACATAGTCCTTTCAAGGGCGGGTGCAAACTCTATCTGCGAGCTTTTGTCTTTAAGGCTTCCGAATCTTTTGGTGCCGCTTTCGGCCCAGGTGAGCCGCGGAGACCAGATACTCAATGCCGACTCATTTAAAAAGCAGGGCTTTTCGGCCGTTCTTTGCGAAGAGGACATGACTCCCGAAACATTAAACGCTGCCCTTAGGGATCTTTATTCAAACCGTCAGGCATACATAAAGGCAATGGAAGGCAGCGATCTCGGAAACGGCGTTAAGACCGTTATGGGACTTATCAATTCACTTTCCGGCGCAGGCCGCGCCGATTAAGGAGAACAAATGGATCTTATAAAAAAAGCTTTATGTATCATAGCATGTCTTACACTTGCATTTGCCCCGCTGCTCGCCGCGTCAAATACCGCTTATGCAGCACCTGACTCTGCTCAGGCCACCACAGAGGCCGTTTCCGAAGCCGAAACGACCGGTGAGGAGGACGGCGGCTTTAACCTTACGATCTTTATGGTCGCCGTGATCCTTTTGATCATCGTTGTTGTGGCTATAGTTGCCGCAGTGGTCACTACGACCACTCTCCCGATCATCGAATATTTCGAATAGGATCTAAAGCCCCTTCAGCACGGGAAACATCACTATCGCCATTATCATGCACATGAGCATGAAAGATGGTATCATGAGTTTTCCGTTTGCTTTCTGGCCCATGATCCTTGCGTTTTCCTTTCTCATTTCAAATGCAGTATCGGATTCTTTACTCAGTCGGTCCCCCATAAGGACCGACCCTTTTTTTAAGCTCTGCAGCAGACTTGCGGAAAGCCTCCTGTAGTCGCGGTCATCGCATCTTGCGGCCATGCACATAAAAGCATCCTCTATCTGACCGGTATTTTCCAGTTTTTTTACGGACAACAGTACTTCATCATAGCCTGCGCTCTTTTTTCCTCCTGCGTTAAGAGCAGCCTCATATTCGCTCCCTATCCTTTTCCATGCCGCCGTAACGGGCATGCCGGATGCCAAAAGCACCGAAAGCCTTGAAACTATGCCGGGGTAGTCTCTTTTCAGTTCGCCCTGTCTTTTCTTTATCTGCCTGTCCTTTCTTCCCGATGACAAAAGCCATATAAGAACGGCCGCAAATGCGCTGAGCACGGCAGAGGTCTCATATCCTTTTCCCTCCCTTGTAAAAAAGGCCAGTTTTTTATCGTTATATTCATCCGGAAGCGATAAATATTCATCGTCATATACCGCTACATCGTTTATATACTGTGTCAGCCTTTGGGAAGCGGTCTGCTTTTTTTCCTTTGGAAACACTGCTATGTGCATATCAAAGGACTCTTCATACGCTCCGTAACAGACCGTGACTGTCAGTTTTACGTCCGTTCCTTCCTCCGGTATGCCATCTCTTATCTTTCCCGACGAGCTCATAACGGCAAGCGGATGGATCTCCCATTTAAGCTCTGCTCCGTTTGATGTCCGGCTTGGAAGCGACAGATCAAGCTTTACTTCATCTGCGGATATATTTCCCGAGAGTGCTTTTTCAAAGGCCTCCTTTGCGGCCGCCTTCATAAACTCATCAAGTGCCTCATCATCCGCATCCCGCTCTTTCACCTTCATATCTACCTTTACGGTCTCGCTGCCGGACACCGCATCAAGGGCAATGCTTTTTGCTCCGCTTCCAAAGGCCGGTCTTTCGATAAGCCCTACTTCCTTAGGCTCCTTTGCCGAAAAAAACAGCAGGCCGGTGATCAATGCCCCGGCAAAAAGCGCTGCGCATACCGCCGAAAGCCTTGTCAGAAACTCTTTTTTGATCACATCCTCGGTGCTGCTGCGCACCGCAAGCATACGATATTTTTCGGTACTTTCCGGCGAGATCTTTTTAATATATTCTTTTACAAGCCTGCATCTTATCTGCGGCATTATCAGACAGATCGATAAGACTGCCGCCACCGCGGATATTATTACAATACATAACATATTTACACTGTTATCCTCATATATTTTTCACCGAGGCCAAATGCTACGCCGTATACCAAAAGGCAGACAGTCATAAATGCTCTTCCTTCATGCGCTTCATACAAAGGCCCCACCCATTCATATGATGTGAGGTTAAGATATGCAAGTATCAACAGAGGCAAAAGAAGCATCATGTTCTTTTCCATGCGCTTTTCGGTCAGCTCCGCTCTTACGGCCCGTTCCACACCTATTTTCTGCTCGAGCTGAGATGCAAATGTTCCCATGAGCCCCGAAAGACCTCCGCCGGTCCTGCGGGCATAGTCTGTAAGCTCGGCAAGCTCTGTAAGCTCGCGGAGCTTACTTCCTGCGGCCATCTCTCCAAAAGCCTTAACGGCCGGTTCTTTGACCGCAATCCTTTTGTTCATCCTGCTCCATAAAAAAAGCAGGCTGCTTCCGCCTCCCCACAGCCTCCTAAGCTCGTCTTCGGCATATAAAAACGCGCTTTCAAGCGCGCTGCCGGCGCGAAGGGCGGTCTCAGCTGCAAGCACGGCATCCAAAAGCTCCCTTATAAGGCGGTCCTTTTTATTTGCCTCGTCTCTTTTTCTAAGGCTTATATACACTGTCACCGCAGCCGGAAAGGTTGCCGCAAGGCCTGCTAAGCTCCGGTAAAAGAGCATTGCCAGAATAAGACTTGTCAAAATCCCGCAAAGGGCAGGCAATATATGATCCTTCAAGCAAAAGCATTTTCCCCGCCCTTGAAAGCTTTTCCCTTTTTCTAAGCTTTTTACCTGTGTATACAAGGCCTCCCCCGATCTTTCCCTCATCCGTTCCCTCCTCGGAATATTCAAACAAAGTCTGAAGCGGGATCTCTCCATCCTCTAAAGGCAGTACCTCTTCTATGGATACCACTTTCCTGCTTCCGTCCCTAATCCTTGCCACCTGAACTATTATGTCAAGCGCCGAAGCGATCTGTCCTCTTACAGCGGCAAGAGGCATATCCATGCCCATAAGTACCATCGTCTCTATCCTGCTGAGCATATCCTTTGGACTGTTTGAGTGCCCCGTGCTTAGACTTCCGTCATGACCGGTGTTCATGGCGGATAACATATCTATAGCCTCCGCACCGCGGATCTCTCCCACTATCAGCCTGTCGGGCCTCATACGAAGGGCGTTTCTTATAAGCTCTCTTATGGGTATTTCCTCTGCCCCTTCTGCAGAGCGTGCCCTTGTCTCAAGACGCACCAGATCGTCGCAGCCCGATATCTGAAGCTCGGCGGAATCTTCTATGGTTATGACCCTTTCATCACCTGCTATATATTCTGACAGGCTGTTTAAAAGGGTGGTCTTTCCGGACCCGGTTCCGCCGGAAATAAATATGTTATACTTTGCCTCAACCAGTGTCTTTAAGTATTCCGCCGCCTCCTTACTGATGCTTCCGTTTGCGATCAGTCCTTCCATGGTAAACCTTTTCTGGCAGAACTTTCTGATGGTGAGGACGGGGCCGTCAAGAGCCACCGGGTACATGATGCAGTGCACCCTGCTGCCGTCTGAAAGCCTGGCATCGGCTATGGGCCTTGCTTCGTTTATGTGCCGGTTCACTCCCGAAACGATATTTGTGACAAGGTTTTCAAGCGCTGTTCTGCTTGAAAAGCTCTTTTCATAGCGGAAGACCCTTCCGCCCTTTTCATAGAATATCTTTTCGGGGCCGTTTACCATCACTTCGGTGACATCCGGATCATCCAAAAGGTCGCTTATGACATCAAAGCGCCTGAAGCCGTCAAACAGCTCTTTTTTTATTTCTATCTTTTCTTTTAAAGGCAGTCTTTTGGCTTCTGACTCTATGCAGCCGTCTATTATCTTTGATATCTTCCTGTCATCAAGCCCCTGCATGCCTCCTATCTCGCCAAGTATCCTTTTGCGCAGGCTTTCCCTGATCTCTTCTGTCATATATCTGCCCTCTTTTCTACAGATATTTTCTTATATATTCTTCATACTCGGCCGAAAAGGTGATCTCGCCTGCCACCGGCCAGGCGGCAAAGGGCGGGCGGACCTCTTCATGGCTCTGCAGGGATATTCCGGCCGTAGAAAGATGTCTGTAAAAAGCTCTGAGCTTTTCCTCTTCTCCCCTGCCCTCCAAAACGGGGATCATTACTTTGTCAAAGCAGGCGAGCGCGTCTGCGGGAATCAGGCTTCCCATATCGACTATCACGGCCGCATAGCCGCTTTCTTCCAAAAAGTATCTGACAAGGGAATTTATCTCTTCCCCCGAAAGGCTTTTTATGTCTTCCGGCAGTTCCGGCGGGCAAAGAAAGTCAAACCTTCCCGCGCTTGCCACGATCTCACGCTCTTTTTCCTTCAGAAAGCCCTGCGCATTGTAATAAACAGCGTCCGCAACGCTCCCCTCACTGTCCGGGCAAAAATATGTTTTTAACGGCGAATATTCCTCAAGGCTTATAAGCAACGTGGGCACTCTCTCCCCCATGATGCGGGAAAGCGCAACGGAAAACAGCGTAGCGCCGCATCTGTGGACAGGCGAATATACCGCGATGCTCTTTTTTTCGTTTATGCCTAATGAGGGGTCATCCCTTCCCCTTATCTCTAAGAGAAGCTCCGTAAGTGTTCTGTATTTATATATCAGCCTGACCCCTGCCTCCCCGGCGGCCGCAGCCTCCTCTTTGGAAGGTCTTTCCTCGCACAGACCGATGACCTCGCCCACATTTATCCCTTTCATGTCCGGCGAAAACTCGTCCCATGCTATAAGAAGGGTCCTTAAGTAATGTTTTTTTGTAAAGAGCGCCACATTTTCCGCCTTTGTAAATTCGACTGTAAGGTGACTCTCTCCCATTCTCTTTACGATCCCTTCCATAAGCCTTCTGGCATACACTGGATCGCGATCGTAGATACCGATATAGTTTTCCATAATTTGCCTCCCGAAAGCATTATCCATCACCTAAAAAAAAAGTCAAGGGCAGCGATGATGGCCGCTGCCCCCGTTTAATTATATCGGTACCTGATTTTTTACTGCATTTTACGCAATTCTGTAAAAAATTTTACGCCTCTAAAGTGCATTTCTCCCATTTCGTGCAAAAACGGGGCCCGATATGGGCCCCATTTTAATATTTCGTAGAATTTTACTTTTTTCCTGCTATGTCTATCCTGACAAGCGCTCTTTGAAGAGCAAGCTCTGCTCTCATAAGGTTCATGTCCGAATGGTATCTTGCAAGCTGCCTCTGGGCATGTTCCTTTGCTTTGTTGGCCCTTTCGACATCTATCTCTTCCGGCCACTCGACGATCTCCGCAAGCACGCGTACCTCGCTTGGGCTTATCTCCAAAAAGCCGGAATGAAGGGCTGCCATTTTTGTCCCTTCCTTTTCGTGGATCACAAGCTTGCCGGGCTGGAGTATACAGGTCTCTGCCACATGACCGGGATATACGCCTCTGTATCCGTCAGTAGAGCGAAATTCCACCATGGTCACATCGCCTTCATAAAATATCCTGTCAGGTGCTATTATGCTTAAATGCATCGTATCTGCCATGGCTGCCTCCAATCAAATATACTCTTTATACTCTCTTTAATACATCTTCAATGCTTCCTGCATTAAGGAAACAGCTTTCGGGTATGTTGTCATGCTTGCCTTCAAGGATCTCCTTAAAGCCCATGATAGTATCCGCAAGGGGAACATATCTTCCGTCCGTTCCCGTAAACTGTTCGGCAACGAAGAAGGGCTGCGAAAGGAATCTCTGTACCTTTCTGGCTCTTGAAACGAGCTGCTTGTCTTCTTCTGACAGTTCATCCATACCGAGAATGGCTATGATATCCTGAAGCTCACGGTACCTTTGAAGTATCTCCTGAACACCTCTGGCAACGGCATAGTGCTCTTCTCCGACGATCCTGGGGTCAAGGATACGGGATGTGGATGCAAGAGGATCCACTGCGGGGTAGATACCCTGCTCAACTATTGCTCTTGAAAGGACCGTTGTTGCGTCAAGATGCGCAAACGTTGTTGCCGGCGCGGGGTCCGTAAGGTCATCCGCAGGCACATATACAGCCTGTACGGAAGTGATGGAACCGTTCTTGGTGGATGTTATGCGTTCCTGAAGAGCGCCCATTTCCGTCTGAAGTGTGGGCTGGTAACCAACGGCCGAAGGCATACGGCCAAGAAGCGCCGAAACCTCGGAACCTGCCTGTGTAAATCTGAATATGTTGTCGATGAAAAGAAGGACATCCTTACCGCCCTGATCACGGAAATATTCTGCCATGGTCATGCCCGTAAGGCCTACTCTCATTCTTGCCCCCGGGGGCTCGTTCATCTGTCCGAACACCATGGTGGTCTTTGAAAGAACGCCTGATTCCTTCATTTCATAATAAAGGTCATTTCCTTCACGGGTACGTTCTCCTACTCCGGTAAACACGGAATATCCGCCGTGCTCTGTTGCGATATTTCTGATAAGCTCCTGGATAAGGACCGTCTTACCTACTCCGGCACCTCCGAAAAGGCCTACCTTACCGCCTTTCTGATAGGGGCAGAGAAGGTCTACGACCTTGATGCCCGTTTCAAGTATTTCCGCCTGGGTGGACTGCTCGGAAAAAGCGGGAGCTTTTCTGTGTATGGGCATATAGTGCTGTGTCTTTACCTGTTCTCCTCCGTCGATGGTATCGCCGAGGACATTGAAAATATGTCCTAAGGTCTCTTCGCCGACCGGCACTGTTATGGGTGCGCCCGTAGCTACCGCATCCATTCCCCTGCAAAGACCGTCCGTAGGTCCCATGGCGATGCATCTTACGATATCTCCGCCCAAATGCTGGGCAACCTCTACCGTAAGAGTGCCTCCGTCTTTTCTGTTTATTCTGATCGCGTCATTTATATCCGGCAGATCATCGCTTCCGAATTTGATATCTACAACTGCACCGATGATCTGGGTTATCTTTCCGGTCGTTTCCATATAAATAATGCCCTTTCTCTTTTACTCTTCAAAAGCCCTGTCATGAGATCGCATTTGCTCCTGCTATTATCTCTGTCAGCTCCTGGGTTATCGAGTCCTGTCTTACTCTGTTATATTCAAGCTCAAGGTCCTCTATCATTTCCTCTGCATTTGATGTCGCGTTATCCATTGCCTGCATACGCGCGCCGTTCTCGCTTGCGAGGGCTTCACTTAAGGCACCGTATATGAGGCTTGCGATGTACTTCGGAACGATCTCCTCAAGCGCCTCCTGCTCTTCCATCTCGTAGTTCATAAGGGTGTTTGCATCCACATCTCCCGTATGCTGCTTCGGATCCACCGGAAGAAGCTGAAGGCTTCTCGGTTCCTGGGTCACCGTGTTTACAAACCTGCTGTAAACAAGATGGATCTCGCCGATCTTTTCCTCTCGGTAATCGTTTATAAGCATCTTTGTTATCAAATAAGCATCCGCATATATGGGCGCGGAAATGGAATCCGAAAAATCCATTCCCATCTCATACCCTTTGTGCATAAGGAGCTCTTTGCCCTTTCTGCCCACCGGGTAGATAACAACATCTTTTTTGTCAAGGGAGGGATCCTCCGTGACCTTCCTTACGATGTTGGAATTATAGCCCCCCGCAAGGCCTCTGTTTGATGTTATTACAACGACCGCTTTCTTTTTGCATCCGTTGCCGCATGTGAAGGGGTGCCTGATCTCCTCGCTCAGCTTAAGGATGGATGTGGTCGTGTCGTACATAAAGTCAAAGTACGGCTTGCTGTCTTCGGCCTTTTGTCTGGCCTTCTGAAGCTTTACCGTCGAAACGAGCTTCATGGCCTTTGTTATCTGACCGGTGCTTTCGATACTGCTTTTTCTTTTTTTAAGGTCTGTCATTGAAGCCATGAAATATCACTTCCTTTATTCGGCTTTCGTTTCCTTAAGCTCTTCCTTATACTCTGTAATGCTCTTTTTGATAAGCTCTTCGATCTCGTCGTCAAGTTCTCCCTTTTCCCTGATAAGCGCGGGAAGATCGGGATATCTGGTGTCGATAAACGCAAAGAGACCTTCTTCAAACGATCTTATTGCCGATGTCTCGACATCAAGAAGATACTTTCTTGTACAAGCATAGATGATGATGATCTGATATTCTACAGGCAGGGGCTTGTACTGATCCTGCTTTAATATCTCTCTGATCCTCTCGCCCTGCGCAAGCTTCTGTCTGGTATCCTCGTCGAGCTCAGAACCAAACTGGGCAAAGGCAGCCAGCTCTCTGTACTGTGCAAGCTCCACACGGATGGGCGCGGCGATCTTTTTCATTGCCTTTATCTGCGCAGCGCCGCCTACTCTCGATACCGAAAGACCGGCATTTACCGCAGGTCTGAAACCTGAATTGAACATTTCGGTCTCAAGATAGATCTGTCCGTCCGTGATCGAAATAACATTTGTCGGGATATATGCCGAAACATCGCCCGCCTGTGTCTCGATTATAGGCAGAGCCGTAAGCGAACCGCCGCCGTATTCGGGCGCAAGTCTTGCCGCACGCTCAAGAAGCCTTGAGTGAAGATAGAATACGTCACCCGGGTAAGCCTCACGGCCCGGAGGTCTCTTAAGAAGAAGCGAAAGCGTTCTGTATGCGGCCGCATGCTTGCTGAGATCGTCATACACTATAAGAACGTCCTTGCCGTTTTCCATCCACTCTTCGCCTATTGCGCAGCCCGCATAAGGAGCAATGTACTGCAAAGGCGCAAGCTCGCTGGCAGTGGACGCAACGATGCAGGTGTAATCCATTGCGCCGTATTCATCAAGAGTCTTAACTATATTTGCAACGGTCGATGCCTTCTGTCCGATGGCAACATAGATGCAGAGAACACCCTTGCCCTTCTGATTTATTATTGTATCTATTGCTATTGCGGTCTTTCCGGTCTGACGGTCACCTATTATAAGCTCTCTCTGTCCTCTTCCGATGGGCACCATCGCGTCGATGGCCTTGATACCGGTCTGAAGCGGAACGGATACGGATTTTCTGGTGATAACGCCCGGAGCGACTCTCTCTATCCGGCGTGTCTTTGTCGTATGGATCGGTCCCTTGTCGTCGATGGGTTGACCGAGTGAGTTTACGACTCTTCCTATCATGGCATCGCCTACCGGAACGGATACGACCTTTCCTGTCGTCTTTACGGTATCGCCTTCGCGGATGCTCCTGCCGTCGCCCATAAGTATAACGCCGACATTATCTTCCTCGAGGTTTTGCACCATGCCGTAAACTTCGCCGGGAAATTCAAGAAGCTCGCCCTGCATCGCCGTTTCAAGGCCGTGAACTCTGGCTATGCCGTCCGCAACCTGAATAACGGTGCCGACATTTGAAACTTCAAGCTTGCCGGCAAAGCGCGCTATCTCTTCTTTGATCACAGAACTGATCTCTTCTGATTTCAGATTCATGTGAATTCCTACCTTTCATTCTTATTTGATCTGTAACATTTTAAGCTGTCTCGTCATGTTTTTCAGTCTCGTCGCCGCCGAGCTGTCCACCACACGGTCCCCTATACGAATGACCATTCCGGAAAGAAGCGATTCATCGATCTCAAAATGAAATTCGAGCGATGTATACTTCGTATCCGCAAGCAGCTTTTTCTTTAGTGCCTCTTTCTGTGAAGCCTTCATTTCGATGGGAGTTTTTACATATACCTCCCCTATGCCCTTTGCCTCTTTGCAAAGGGATATGATTCCCGAAAGAATATCTTCAATATGTCCGATCCTGCCTTTTTCAAGGAGAAGCAGCATAAGACCGTAGAGCTCGTCCATGACTCTGCCCTTAAAGATCCTCTCTATAACGCCTTCCTTTTCCTCGATCTGAATATCAGGATGCACGAGTATCCTTAACAGATCGGGATTATCGGACAGCAGCTCATACATCTTGCCGGACTGCGCGTAAAGCTCCTCAAGTTTTCCGGCAGAATACGCGCTGTCAAAAACG
>CADAQV010000002.1 GCA_902790095.1 uncultured Lachnospiraceae bacterium
AAAGGAAAAAATGGTACCCTAAGACTTAAAAAGAAGGTTAGTGTAAGCCAACCAAAGGAAATTAATGGTACCATGAGGCCTAAAAGGCAGGTTAGTGTAAGCCAACCAAAGAAAATTAATGGTACCATAAGGCCTAAAAAGCAGGTTAGTGTAAGCCAACCAAAGGAAATTAATGGTACCATAAAGTCGAAAAAGCAGGTTAGTGTAAGCCAACCAAAAAGAATTAACCCGGGGGCGCCGAAAGCGCCCCCGGGCATAAAAGTTATGCGTTTTCGTATGCTTCAAGGATCTTTGCCTGAAGTTCTTCTCTCACCTTGGTGCTGATGGGATGTGCGATATCCTTGTAACCGCCGTCTGCGGCCTTGCGGCTCGGCATGGCGATGAACAACCCTCTGTCACCTTCTATGATCTTGATGTCGTGGATGACGAATTCGTCTCCTATGTTAAATGATGCAACACCGCGAAGCTTGCCTTCAGACTCTATCTTGCGGATCCTTATATCTGTTATTTCCATTGATAAATCCCTTCTTTACTATATCTTGTTTCTTTTGCCTTTCAGGCATTACATCGTATATCTGGCGGTCTTCTCGACAACGATCTGAACCTTGCCGGGTTCTGCGATGTAACTTGTATTGGCACGGATAGTGTCACGGCTTTCTACGATGCAGTTTTCAATGACCGTGTTGTCACCGATGTAAACATCATTTAAAATGATGGAATTACGGATGACGCAGTTTGTTCCGATAAATGCATTCTTGAAAACGACCGAATTCTCTACCGTACCGTTGATGATGGATCCTGACGATATCAGGCAGTTTCTGACATTGCTTCCGGGGTTGTACTTTGCGGGAGGAAGATCTTCTACCTTTGAATAGATATCCGGGAATTCGCGGAAGAAGTAATTTCTCACCTTTGGATCAAGGAAGCTCATGTTTGTGGCAAAATATGCATCGACTGAGGCAATGCTGTTCCAGTATTCTGCCATGCGGTATGCATAGATCCTCTTAAGATTCTTGTAGCGAATAAGGATGTCGTTTACGAAATCGTAACGGTCCTCCTGCTGGCAGCGCTCTATGAGCTCTATAAGGAGTCGTCTTCTTATTATGTAGATACCGCAGGAAACGGTGCTGTATGAGCCGACCATGGGCTTTTCTTCAAAGTCAACTATCCTTCCGTCATCATCTGTCTTTACCAGACCGAAGCGGGTAAAGTCGGTATCCTCGGGCATATCCTTGCATACAACAGTGATATCAGCCTTCTTTTCGATGTGGTATTCCAGAACCTTGCCGTAGTCAAGCTTGTATACGGCATCACCGGATGCTATTACAACGTAGGGCTCGTGGCTGGTCTTTAAGAAGTGGAGGTTCTGTGCTATGGAATCTGCCGTGCCCCTGAACCAGCTGGAATTTTCTGCCGTGATGGTGGGGTTGAATATGAACATTCCGCCCTGCTTACGGCCGAAGTTCCACCACTTGCTGGAATTGAGGTGTTCGTTTAATGAACGCGAATTGTACTGTGCAAGTACGGCCACCTTGTTGATGTTTGAATTTGTCATGTTGCTCAGTGCGAAATCTATTGCTCTGTAGCTTCCTGCTATGGGCATTGCCGCAACGGCACGCTTTTCGGAAAGCTGCTTTAAGCGCTTATTGTTTCCGCCGGCCAGAATTATACCTATCGCTCTCATTATTTATCACCTGCCTTTATGATATAGCCACCGCTAGGCAGTGTGCCGTCTGTATAGTCTGAGATATCGGTAACGCCCGAAATGGCAACATTCTTTCCGACTGTAACGCCGTCCGGAATGACCGAATTCTCGCCGATGGTAACAAGATCGAACGCATAGATCTTCTTGTCGAGCTGACTTTCCGCAAATTCGCCCACGCCAAGCCTTGCGCCTGCACCGACTTTAACGTTTTCGGCAATAATGGACTTGGTAACATCCGCCCCCGCCTTGATAACGGTTCCCTGCATGATTATGGAATCTCGCACAACGGCGCCTGCTTCTATGGTAACGCCCGAGCCAATGACGGAATTGTATACCTCGCCCGCTATTTCGCAGCCTTCGCCAAGGATGCTTCTCTCTATCCTTGATGTGTTTGCGATGTACTGAGGCGGAAGGGAATCCGTCTTTGTGTAGATCTTCCAGAATTCTTCATAGAGGTTGAATACGGGTATGATGTCGATAAGCTCCATGTTTGCCTCCCAATATGAACCGAGAGTTCCGACATCCTTCCAGTATCCGTTGAATTCGTATGCATAGATCGGCTGGCCGTTGCCGTGAATGTACGGAATGACATTCTTTCCGAAGTCGCAGTTAGGTACATCCTTTGTGGCAAGGAGAGCTTCACGCAGAACCTTCCATGTGAAGATGTATATACCCATGGATGCAAGGTTTGACCTTGGCTGCGGAGGCTTTTCCTCGAATTCCGTTATACGGCCGTTTGAGTCTGTAATGACTACGCCGAAACGGCTTGCCTCTTCTATCGGAACAGGCATAACAGCCATGGTAAGGTCCGCATTGTTTGATTTATGGAAATCCAACATGACCTCATAATCCATCTTGTAGATGTGGTCGCCCGAAAGGATGAGCACATATTCGGGATTGAAACTGTCTATGTAATCTATATTCTGATAGATGGCGTTTGCCGTACCCGTATACCAGTCCGTTCCTTTGCTCTTTTCGTAGGGAGGAAGGATCGATACACCTCCGATATTTCGGTCGAGATCCCACGGGATACCGATACCGATATGTGTGTTTAGTCTGAGCGGCTGATACTGTGTCAGCACTCCTACTGTATCTATCCCGGAATTGATACAGTTACTTAAAGGGAAATCAATTATTCTGTACTTTCCGCCAAATGCTACCGCAGGCTTTGCAACTTTACTTGTCAAAACCCCGAGACGGCTTCCCTGACCGCCCGCAAGGAGCATGGCTATCATTTCTTTCTTTATCACGTCGTCGCCCTTTCTGTAAGTATTTTAAAATGATAATATGAGTATAGCACTTTTAAAGGATAATTTAAACAGTTTTTTTTAATTTTCACGATTTTTTTTGTAAATTTTTATAAATTTGCCGCATGCCCTCGAAAAATGATTTGCCAATCTTATGTAGATATTGCATATATAATGTTGATTTTTTTTGCATTCAATGGTAAAATCATACAAATACCATTTTATGATCAATTTCAAGAAGGACACACTATGAATAACGATCAGCTAAGAGACAGATTTAACAGCTTTTTTTCCCCATACTGGGAAGATGTGGCAGGTTTCTGCCCTTTTATAGGGGCATTCATGCTCGACCACACTACGCAGTCTTCATTTCTTGACGAAAACTGCGAGCGTATGCTCTGTCTGCCGGGCGGAAACAGATATCTCGGCATAAAGGACAGACTCAACGCTATCGAATGCGGGCTTATTGCCGACTTAGAGCTCAAGATCATCGTAAACAACAAGGATCTTTCCGCCGGAATAATAAAGCCGAAGAATGTTCTTGGCTCGCACGCCGGCATAACACTTGACGGTGATCAGCTTTCCCGCTTCAGAAAGCTGATAGAAAACAACATGTTCCTGTATCACTTTCAGCCCATTATCGATTCGCACACAGGTGAGATCGTTGCGTATGAAGCTTTGATGCGTACGCCCCCCGAGATAGGAATGACTCCTTTGGAGGTACTCGAGATCGCAGATAAGACAAACGAGCTTTACAGCATCGAAAAAGCCACCATGTTCAATACTCTCCGTTACATGCACGAAAATATCTCCATGTTCGACGGTAAAAAGCTTTTTGTAAACGCCATCACTGCGCATATCTTAAAGGAAGAAGACTGGGCAGAGCTCAAAGCGCTTTACGGCGATATCTCATCCGGAATAGTCATCGAACTGACTGAACACACCGAGGTCAGTGACGCCGATCTTGCCCATATCCAGAACAGGATCAAGCAGGAATACATGAAGCTTGCCATAGACGATTTCGGAACGGGTTATTCAAACACCTCTAACCTTCTTCGTTACAAGCCGGACTTTGTGAAGCTTGACCGTGCGCTCATTTCGGAAATAGACACGAAGCCTTCCATGCAAAAGCTTGTCGCCGGGCTCATCGATTTCATGCACACCAACAGTATCATGGTCCTGGCCGAAGGCGTTGAGACCTTGGACGAGATCAGCACCGTAATAAAACTTGGTGTGGATCTTATACAGGGTTATTATGTTTCAAAGCCCAAGCCCTTTATTATGGAAAGTGTTGCAGACTCCACAAAGAACGAGATAAACAGCATAAATCTGGAGTATCAGGCAACAGCCGAAAAGGTCTACCATACCGTAGAAAACGACAGGATCGACATACATCAGCTTACCATAGAAAGATATACCACGATCGTTGTGGAAAGTGAAAAAATAAGCGTAGAGGGAAGATACGGAGAAACCGTAGGTATCCGTTTCATAATAAAAGATGACCTTCACACCGAGATGAAGTGGCGCAATGTCAACATAACCTGCGGCCTGGATGACCCTGCCATATCTCTTGGCAAGAACAGTTCACTCACCCTTATCACGGACGGACTCAACAATCTTACGGGGAAAGGCATCCTTGTTCCGTCTTCCGCCGATTTTACACTTGCCGGCGGCGGAGAGTTTAATATTCTGTCCGAAAAGACACACTGCTTTGCAATAGGCTCGGACAAATCCCACAGCCACGGAAATATCACTCTCGACATGTACGGCACGCTCAATATAGAAGCCAACGGCGATGATGTTGTAGCCATAGGCGCAGGAAGAAATTCCCACGGAAAAGTCATCGCGATAAAGAGCGGAAGAATAAACATAAACGCGTCCGGAAGCAACTGCGTGGGCATAGGAACACTTGACAGAAATGCAGCAGTCAATATATCTCACTCCGAAGTAGTCATAAATATTTCCGGTTCAAACTGTCTGGGGATCGGAACCATGAAGGGTAATGCAAACATCAAGCTCCTTCATTTTGCGGCCGATATCACCCTTATGGGGCTTAATCTGTGCGCGATAGGCTGCGTAAATGAAGGGGCCGGTACTATCGATATAAGCGAAGGCCAGGTTCATTCTTTGATGAAGGGCCGCGAAATGAGCTGTATAGGTGCCATCTCCGGGCTTATGGATATAAAAATAATGAATGTCCGTACAAGGGTCAGGTGCGAAGGCAACAGTGCTTTCGGTATCGGCGATTCCGGCCTTCGAAGCAATGTTTCACTTATAAACTGCGATCTTGGCATATCGATATCCTCACGGGATGGCGACGGCATAGGTGCATGTAATGCTTCGGATGCCATGATAAACTGCCAAAACAACATACTTGTAAATGCGGAATAAAAAATGCGGGCCGCGCCCGCATTTTTTTATTTTCATGTGCCATTTATCCCTTTGTTTTTTTCCGGTATCGTGTTATAATTACCCTTACCCATTCTAAACAGATATGGAAAAAGGAGTTTTTTGATGTTTGACTTGGATCTATCAACACCGGTGCATGCGCACTTTATAGGCATAGGCGGCATTTCGATGAGCGGTCTTGCCGTCATATTAAAAGACAGGGGCTTTAAGGTATCGGGCTCCGACAGGGCCGCAGGCGAAGTCACAAACAGACTTGAAGCACAGGGCATAAGGGTATATATCGGCAACGACCCGAAAAATCTTGAGGACAGGCCCGATGTTGTCATCGCAACAGCAGCTATCCACCCCGACAACCCCGAATACGCCCGCGCAAAGGAGCTTAATATACCCATACTCACAAGGGCAGAGCTTTTGGGAAGCATAATGGAAGGATACGAAACGTCTATAGGCGTGGCCGGAACCCACGGCAAGACCACAACTACCTCCATGCTCACATACATACTTATGGAGGCTGGAAAGGACCCCACCGTTTCTGTCGGCGGGATGCTCGGGCTTATCGGCGGAAATATCCGCGTAGGCGGCGAGAAGGTCTTTCTGACCGAAGCCTGCGAATACACGAACAGTTTTCTCTCATTCAAGCCCACCATGGAGGTCATCCTTAATGTGGAGGCCGACCACCTTGATTTCTTTAAGGATATAGACGACATCAGGAACTCATTTAACCGCTTCGCGCGGCTTTTGCCGGAAGGCGGCACCCTTGCCATAAGCAGCGCTATCCGAAATCCGGGTGAGATCCTTAAGGGCGTAACATGCAAAACTGTGCTTACCTTTGGCGAAAAGGGATGCTCTGACATTTATTATGAAAACGAAACTCTTCGTAAGGACGGTTGCTACGATTTTACCGTAAGGGCCAAGGGATGCGCCATCGACGGCATGAGGGTATCTCTTAACGTCCCCGGAGTGCACAATATTTTAAATTCGCTTGGGGCTATCGCCATAGCAGGCGCTCTTGAGATAAGCCCGGATGTGATAAGCGCTTCGCTTTCTCACTTTTTCGGCACTGAGAGGCGTTTTCAGCTTAAAGGAACATATAAAGGCGCAAAGGTAATAGATGATTATGCACACCACCCCCAGGAAATAACCGCGACACTTTCGGCCGCAAAGAACATGGGAAGGATAGTCCTTATCTTCCAGCCCCATACATATTCCAGGACAAAGGCTTTGTTTAATGATTTTGCATCCTCTCTTTCTGCGGCAGACGAGGTCATACTGGCACCGATCTATGCGGCAAGGGAAACGGATACCCTGGGCATGGACTCCAAGCTTTTAGCCGGTGCCGTATCAGCCCTTGGCACAAATGCCGTAGGCTTTGACAGCTTTTCGGAAATAAAAGAACATATCAAAAAGATCGCAAGGCCGGGTGACCTTATCATCACCATGGGTGCCGGCGATGTATATAAGATCGGTGAGGACCTTATCAATGACACAGATAAAGATTGACGGAAAAATAGCATTACAAGACATTATCGTTCCGGGCGATTTTATAAAGAACAATATGCCCTCTTCCGGCGGCGAACATGTAAAAACATATCTGATGCTTCTGTACCTTGTGCAGACACGCACCCCTTTTGATATTTCCGTCCTTGCCGACATGCTTGAGACCACCGAAAAGGATGTTACAAGAAGCCTTAAGCACTGGAGCGACAAGGGGCTCATAAAGCTTACAAAAGAAGGCAGGGAGATAACAGGTATTACGTTTGTATCAAAAGAGGTAAATGCGGCCGCAGATATTACAGCGAAAATGCCCACTGCAAAAGGAATCTCTCCCGTATCACACGTCAGCAAACTCTCCGCTTCTTCGGATAATGAAACATCTTTGGATAATGACATTGCTTCCGATGACGAGAACGATTATTCGGCAGAAACATCTGCTAAAATAGAAAAGTTTGTAGTGACTCCCCAAATGCTTGAAGAAATAGATTCGGATGAAAATTTCTCCGTTCTTTCTACCATAGTAAGAAAATACTTCAACCGCGATATATCATATATGGATTATGAACTCTTAATTCAATTCTATTATCGTATGGGAAAAAATCTTGACATATGCGAGCAGATAATTGCTCACTGCGCAGACAATAAAAAAACCACCATGCGTGCTGTAGATAAACAATCTATAGAATGCCTAGAAAGTGGATGTAACTCCTTGGATTCGTACAAATATTATCTTAACCGCAAAGCTGTCGCCGAACGATTTATAGACCTTTTGGGGCTTTCACCCTCCAGAAAAAGGCTTCCTGCAGAAAAAATGAAAATGGTGGACAACTGGTATCTTGTATATCACTTCTCAGATGAAATGGTAGAAGAGGCCATCAACCGGGGGGCAATAAAAGGCGGAGAAGACCCATTCAATTACATTGATAAAATACTTACAAACTGGTATGACGAAGGCATAACAACCTTGGAACAAGTCCGAATCAAAGACGAAAAACACAGAGATGAGCAGAACAGGAGCCGCCAGTCCAGAAGAGGCGCTCCCGGCCAGCCCGGCAAGACAGCCTTCAATAATTTCGAGCAGCGCTCCGACGATTACAGTGAAGAAGAGCTTCTTTTTATTCAGAACAATATTGACGATACAACCGACGACCAGTAAAGAAAGGTAGATCATATGCCTCTTAGCAATTCACAATATGACCGCATAATGCGCGACTACAGTGCCAGAGCCCTCTTTCACGCAAACGAGCTTGCAGAACACGAAAGGCTTGCATATGCCGCCGTTCCGAGACTTCGCGAGATAAAGGATGAAGTAGCCTCCCTTTGCGCTTCCCAGGCCAGGAAAAAGATACTCGGCGATACATCCGGCGAGCTTGATCTTTCGCAAAAGCTGAGTTTTTTGGCGGCAGAAAAGGCAAATCTTCTGGAAACATACGAATTTCCGGCTGATTACTTAGATCTTAAATACGACTGCCCCATATGTAAGGATACAGGCGTTGACGGACACAGGCGGTGCAAATGCTTTACGGTACGCGCAACGCAGCTTTTATACACCGACAGCGGGCTAAAAAATGTGCTTGAAGCCGAAAACTTTGACACCTTCGATCTTTCCCGTTTCCCGGAAGATGATGTACGTTCCATGGGTGACAAAAAGATTTCCGTGCGCGACAACATGAAGAACATCCTGGCAAGATGCAAGGCTTACGCAGAAAATTTTGACCGCTCAAAGAAGAGCCTTCTTTTTACAGGCCCCGTAGGTTGCGGCAAGACCTTCATGACGCACTGCATAGCAAAAGCCCTTATGGACAAGGATTTTTCGGTCATCTATCAGTCTGCGGACAGGTTCTGCGACACCCTTGCAAACGCGCAGTTTCACAATGACGATTCATATGACGACGATGCGGAGCTCATGCAGATGTATGAGGATGTCGATCTTTTGATAATAGACGATCTTGGCACGGAATACGCAAACAGCTACACGGCTGCCAAGCTTTTCAACTACATCAACCACCGGATAAGCTACGGCCAGGCAACGATCATCTCGTCAAATCTTTCGATAGCCGAGCTGACGAAAGCCTACACCGAAAGAATGACCTCAAGATTTTTCGGCAATTATGACATATTCTTATTCTTTGGACCCGACCAGCGTCGTCAGAAGTACTCAAAAAAGTGATGCTGCCCTCTTTGGGCTTGTAATTTGACCGCAAAATTGGTAAAATAAGTTCAGTAACAATTCTTTTTTGGAGGCGTCATGCAGAACATAGAAGACGATTTCAGAACCATTCCGGTAGGCCCTTTGGGTCTTGTACCTTTAAAGAGCTGTTCGTCCATGGGCACTCAGATAAATGACTGGATCGCCCGGTGGCGAAAGGAAAGAAACAAGGATTTCCACGAGCTTTTAAGCTTTTCGGGCTATATAAAGGATAATTACATCATCCCCGCATCCACTCCCCGTTTCGGTTCGGGCGAGGCAAAGGGCACGATAGAGAGCTCTGTCAGAGGATACGATGTCTATATTCTTGTGGATGTTTTAAATCACAGCCTTACATATTCGCTTTGCGGCATGGTAAATCATATGTCGCCGGACGACCACTTTGCGGATCTTAAGCGTGTCATTGCAGCTATAGGCGGAAAGGCAACAAGAGTAAATGTAATAATGCCCTTCCTTTATGAAAGCCGTCAGCACAAGAGAAACGGCCGTGAATCCCTCGACTGCGCCATGGCGCTCCAGGAGCTTGTGCGCATGGGCGTAAACTCCATCATCACATTCGACGCACATGACGCAAGGGTCCAGAATGCCATCCCGCTTCACAGCTTCGAAAACGTGCCCTGTATCTACCAGTTTGTCAAAGCCATCGTAAGGGTAATGCCCGACATAGAGTTTGACAAGGACAAGCTGATGATCATAAGTCCCGACGAGGGCGGAACCAGCCGCGCCATCTACTATGCGAACCACCTTGGCGTTGACATGGGTATGTTCTACAAGCGCAGGGATTACACAAAGATAATCGACGGTAAGAATCCTATTATCGCGCATGAATTTTTAGGTTCGGATGTGACCGGACAGGACGTTATCATTGTAGATGACATGATATCATCCGGTGATTCGATGCTTGAGGTAGCAAGAGAGCTTAAGCGCAGAAAGGCCCGCCGCGTAATATGCGTATCCACCTTCGGTCTTTTCACCAACGGGCTTGCAAAATTTGACTCGGCATATGAGGACGGGGTGTTTGATTTCCTTCTCACCACAAACCTCACCTACCAGAGCCCGGAGCTTCTTTCGAGAAAGTATTATGTCTCTGTAGACATGAACAAATATATCGCAATGATAATAGATCATTTAAACCACAACATATCGCTCCACTCGCTTTTAAACCCCACCAAGAGAATAAACAACCTTTTGGAAAGGCATCTTAAAGAAAAACAATAGCAGCAAAAAACCCCGGCAATTACGCCGGGGTTTCGTTCATCTTTGAAAGCTTTGCCGCCTGATCGGCCGCGATAAGGCTGTCGATGACCTCGTCAAGATCTCCGTTCATTATCTGGTCGATCTTGTAGAGCGTAAGATTTATCCTGTGATCGGACACGCGTCCCTGGGGGAAATTGTATGTCCTTATCTTTTCGGAACGGTCGCCCGTACCTATCTGGCTTCTTCTCTCTTCCGCCTCCTCACTTGCACGTTTTTCAAGCTCCATCTCGTAAAGCATGGCCTTTAAAACACGCATGGCCTTATCCCTGTTTTTAAGCTGCGACTTTTCGTCCTGGCAGGAAATGACTATTCCCGTGGGATAGTGGGTCAGTCTTACGGCAGAGTCCGTTGTGTTTACGCACTGTCCGCCGTTTCCCGAAGACCTGAACACATCTATGCGGATGTCCTTAGGATCTATCACTATGTCATTTTCCACCTCATCAGCTTCGGGCATTACGGCTACCGTGGCCGTAGATGTGTGGATCCTTCCGCCGCTTTCGGTCTTGGGAACCCGCTGAACGCGGTGAACGCCGCTTTCATATTTAAGACGTGAATATGCGCCCTGACCGCTTATTATAAATGTAACGGACTTCATTCCGCCTATTCCTATTTCGTTGACTTCGACCATTTCCGTCTTCCATCTTCTGCTTTCGGCGTAGTGGACATACATCCTGTAAAGCTCTGCGGCAAAAAGTGCCGCCTCGTCGCCGCCGGCGCCGGCTCTTATTTCCATAACGACGTTTCTGTCATCATTGGGGTCTTTGGGAAGAAGAAGTATCTTTAATTTCTCCTCCAAAGAGGCCATTTCCTCCTTTGCGCCCGCAAGCTCTTCCTTTAAAAGTTCGCGCATTTCCTCATCGCTTTCACAGCCGAGCATATCCTCTGACTCTTCGATGGTCTCCTGCGCTTTTTTATAGGCCCTGTAGGCCTCCACTATGGGTGAAAGATTTGCCTGTTCTTTCATCACCATCTTATATCTGGCCTGATCCAGGGCAAGCTGCGGGTCATTTAATTCAGCCATCAGCTCCTCGTATTTGGCCAGCATATCCTCTAATCTGTCAAACATATCTGCTCCTTATTTACATGCCATGGCCACTCTGTCAAGCCCGGCAAGGTCTTTTATCACCCTTACCTCCTTAAAGCCGGCCTGCCATAAAAGCATGGAAACGGCTTTTCCCTGACTGCAGCCTATCTCAAAAAACAATCTGCCGCCTTCGTTTAAATGCGCTGCGGCATCCTTTATTATTCTCTCATACATGATGAGTCCGTTATGCCCGGCAAAAAGCGCGCCGTAAGGTTCATACATTATGACCTGATTCTGGACTTCATCCTTTTCATCCGGTGATATATAGGGCGGATTTGCGGTTATAAAATCATACTTTTCATCTGCGCCTACAGCGTCAAAAAGATCGCCCTTGTAAAAATGTACATCTGCATCGTTAAGCGCCGCATTTTCTTTTGCGACTTCAAGCGCTTCCTGCGAAATGTCCGTTCCGGTCCCATGCGCAAAGCCTCCAAGCTTCATTGCAGCTATCAGAATGCACCCGGAGCCCGTGCAAAGGTCAAGGATGCTTTTTCCTAAGGTGTCGCATTTTAGAACTTCTTCAACCAGAACTTCCGTATCAAGCCTTGGTATAAGCACTCTTTTATCCACCTTGAATTTAAGGCCGCAAAACTCCTGCGTGCCGAGTATATACTGCACGGGTTCGCCTTTTATTCTTCTTTGGCACCTTTCCTCAAACAGCTTTGCGTTTTCTGCATCATCTGCCGATATCGCTTCCTCTTTTACAAGAAAATACCGGCTTCGCGATACGCCAAAAGTATCTTCAAAAAGAAGCCACGCATCGCTTTCCGGCTCCGCCGAGCCGGATCTTTTTATTTCATCTACCGCTTTTTCGTAATAATCTTTATATGTCATATCAGGGCATTTTATGTCTCTTTTACTGTTTCATCGGCCTCTTTGGCGGTCGAATCCCCGCCTTGGTCCTCTTTTTCTTCCTCAGCGTTTTCATCATCAAGGTGCCCGTCATCTATTACTATCTCAGATGTTACGGCTTCTATGCCGGTAAGCTCCTCTTTATTAAGGCCGTTATTTGCGGATTCATATTCGCGCCAGTCAAATACCGCTTCTACAGCGGCTATGGCGACCTCTATCATGGTCTCATCGGGCTCTGATGTGGTTATTCTCTGCAAACAAAGACCGGGCTTGCTTAAAAGATTTATGATGCAGTTATCGCTGTTTCCCGCAAGGCGCAGAAATTCGTATGATATTCCCGCAACCACGGGGATCAGAGCGATCCTGCTCAAAAACTTTATCCATATCGTCCTGGCATCTATTACCATGAACAACAATATGGAGATGATCATTACTATCAACAGAAAGCTTGTGCCGCATCTTTTATGAAAGCGCGAAGAGCCTTTAACATTTTCTATGGTGAGCGGCAGGCCGTGCTCGACGCAGTTTATGCATTTATGTTCTGCGCCATGATACATGTAGGTCCTTTTTATGTCATTAAGGAAGGATATGAGCCATACATACAGAATAAATATGGTCAGCCTTATAAGTCCTTCAAGCAGGCTTACTATGTAATGATTTTCAATGACCTTGTGAAGAAGACTTCCGAAAAATGCAGGCAAGAGTGCAAATATGCCTATCGCAAGCACTATCGAAAGGATCATGATAAATGTCGTAAGGACCTTTTCGGCCTTGTCGCCGAACATTTTTGTCATGGCCTTTTCAAACTTGCCCGGCTCTGTTTCCTCCTCTTCCTCGTCCGATATATAAACTCCGGATGAGTAGTCGAGGCATTTCATTCCTACGACCATGGAATCAATAAAATTAAAGATCCCCCTTATAAACGGGAGCTTTAATATTTTGCTCTTTCCCGTGATGCTTTTATAGTCCTCTATCTTTAACTGTATTTTTTTATCAGGCCTGCGAACTCCCACGGAATATTTGTTTCCGTTTCGCATCATTATGCCTTCCATAACGGCCTGTCCGCCGATACCGGATGATTTCATATTTAAAACCTCTGTCCATTTATCTAAAAAACTGCAGACCTACGACAAAATGTCAAAGCCTGCAGTTTGCTCAAAGCGACGGCATTGCCGCCAAAGTTTTTCAGTCCTGTGTAAAGCCGTACTTGCGGTTGAATCTGTCGATCTTTCCACGAGCCTGAACAGACTTCTGCTGTCCGGTGTAGAACGGATGGCACTTGCTGCAGATTTCAACGTGAATGCTCTGCTTTGTCGAACCTGTTACAAACTCGTTACCGCAGTTGCATGTAACCTTTGCCTGATAATAGGTAGGATGGATCCCTTCTCTCATTTTTTCACCTCATCTTCTATTGTTCTTTGACAATAATTATTTGCGTTTTCACGCAGTGAAAGCAATTATAGCATAAGACTTTTTTTATTGCAAGGGGTTTTTTATCTACTTCATCAGCCCGCAGAAAAAACATAACCCCCACAGCAAAAGAAAATGAATGGGATAGAATGCATAGAATACAAAGCGGTTTATCTTGCGGCCGCGGGTGCCGTTGTATGCAGATAAAATCGGAATGCATGCAAGCGCAAGTATCTCCGACTCGCCTTCAAATACGGAAAGTATCATCACCGCAAGCGCAAAAGCTATCTCTTTGTTCCATCTGAAAACGTAGATTATCGCCGCGGCGATGATCCCCGCAAAGCCGTAATCCGTTTTTACAAGCCATCCGAGTGCGCTTCCTGCAGCTACTATAGCGATCATCGCAGCTATTCTTGCCGGAATCTTCTTTATTCTTTTTTCCGCCTCATCTATTGCCATGATGACAAGAAGTGAGATCGTAAGGGTTACAAAAACATTCTGGCGCCCAAAATAAAACAGATCGCCCGCAAAGACCTGATCGTCCTTTAGATGAAGCGCCATATCAAAAGGTATCTCCGAAATGACCGCAAATATTGCAAGCCTTATAAGATATTTGATACGGCTTTTGGTGTGGACCGCGCCCTCTGTAAGCAGAAACAAATAAAGCGGAAAGGCAAGCCTTCCTATGCCTCTGCAGATCAGATATATCCATCCTACCGTCCCGATCCTGCCCCAGTTTTTATAATCGTCTAAAAATCTCAGCGTGCCTTCCGCATCCATGATGCGCGTCAGTAATGTGGCGCCGATATGATCTATAAGCATGCTGAACATCGCTATCCACTTTATCTTTGACGCGCTTATCCCAAACCGGCTCAAACTTTCTTCTTCCATATCCGTCCTTTAAAAAAGGGGCTGTAAAAAAACAGCCCCTAAAGATCATTCCATAGCTTCCATGCGAAGCTTTATATATTCTTCAAGCAGGCGGGTAGTATTTTTTACTCCAAGCTTGCTTGAATTTATGCAAAGGTCATACCCCTTTGCCTCTCCCCATTTTGTATCGGAATAGCTGTTGTGGAAGGTCTGTCTCTGCCTGTCGTGATAGGCTATGGCAGCCTTTGCCTCCTCTGCGGTCATCTGATACAGATTCATTATCCTTCGCTGTTTTTGTTTCATGTTACCCATTATAAAAACAGTCACAAGGCATGGGTATTCTCTTAAGATGTACTCTGCGCACCTTCCGACAATAACAAAGGATTCTCCCGATGCGGCATGTTTTTTGATGAGCTCAAACTGCACCTCAGCCATCTTGTTTTCGCCCGGCTCCATATTTTCACCAAGGCCCGGCGCAGACATAATGCTCTTGGGAACATCATCAAACATGCGCGCATCAAAGGTGTCAAGCTGTTCCGTGTGCGCGATCTCATCGATCAGCTGCTGATCGTAAAATGCAAGCCCGAGGTCATCTGCTATCTGCTGCGCGATCTCGTGACCCGCGCTGCCGTATTCACGCCCAATGGCTACGATTATCTGTCTGTCCATGTTCCCCCCTGTTTTGTTTTTATTTTATTCCCTTCCGTCCCAGCAGTATGTGCAAAGTTTTTCGGGATCTATGCCGACGGAAGCAAGCATATCGTCAAGTCTGTGGAATCTGAGTGATGTGAAATTGAGTTCTTTGCAGATCTCCGATACCATTTTCTTATACTTTTCGGAATCCGGATCGGCATATTCGCGCAAAACATCTATGGAGACATCATCCTTATCGCCTTCAAGGCGCTTTATGACTCTTCTTGCGATCAGATCCATATCCGAATTTGACCTTGAAAAGTTAAGATATTTGCACCCGAAAAGAAGCGGCGGGCATGCGGGCCTTATATGAACTTCGGCTGCTCCGGATTCATATAAGAATTCCGTGGTCTCGCGAAGCTGCGTGCCGCGGACGATGGAGTCGTCTATAAGCAAAAGCTTCTTTCCCTTTATAAGCGCATGCACGGGGATAAGCTTCATATGTGCTATAAGATTTCTCTTTGTCTGGATGGTCGGCATGAATGACCTTGGCCATGTGGGTGTATATTTTACAAAAGGTCTTGAAAAAGGTATGCCCTTTTCGTTTGCGTATCCTATTGCGTGCGCCGTTCCCGAATCCGGAACGCCGGCTACCGTATCTGCCTCCACATTATCGCGCATGGCAAGATATTTGCCGCAGTTGTAACGCATCTGTTCTACGCTCACACCTTCATATACCGCGCTCGGGTAGCCGTAATACACCCAGAGGAAGGTACATATCTTCATCTTGTCTCCGGGTGATACAAGTGTCTTGCAGCTCTTTTCGTCAAAAACAACTACCTCGCCGGGGCCGAGTTCCCTATCATCCGTGTAACCGAGGTTCAGGTATGAATAGCTTTCAAAGCAGGCGCATCTTGCGTCCTCTTTTTTGCCCAAAACTATGGGCGTTCTTCCAAGCTTATCCCTTGCGGCATATATTCCCTTTTCAGTAAGGATCAGCATTGAAAGTGAGCCGTCCACGACTTCCTGGGCAAATTTGATACCTTCTATAAAGTTTTCCTTCTGGTCAATAAGCGCAGCAACAAGCTCTGTAGGATTGACCTCCCCGTTGCTCATTACAAAGAAGTGGACCTTGTTTTTAAGGATCTCTTCTACTATGTACTGCGCGTTGTTTATCTTGCTTACTGTTGTGATGGCGTAAAGCCCATGCCTTGATTTTACCAAAACAGGCTGAGCCTCGTAGTCGGAAATACAGCCTACGCCGTAGTGTCCGTCAAAGTCCTGTAGTTCTTTGTCGAACTTGGTTCTGAAAGGAGAGCCTTCTATGCTGTGGATGGACTTGTGAAAGCCTTTCTCACCGCATACCACCATGCCGGCTCTTCTTGTGCCGAGATGTGAATGATAATCCGTTCCGAAAAAAAGATCAAAAATACAATTTTCCTTTGATGCTACTCCAAAAAATCCGCCCATACTGCCTCCGGTTCGTATATAAAAGTCTACCTGTCTATTTTACCAAAAAGCATTATTCTTTGCAATGTATTTGTTCCAAAACTTTTATGAATATTCCGGGAGGGCAAAGTTTATAATTTTTTTATAATTTATTTCAAAATTTGTTAGCACTCAATATTGACGAGTGCTAACAAATGTGCTATAACTCTACCGTAAGCAAAAACAAACGGCTCTTGCCAAAAAAGCCGGGTCGATTCCGGCACACCAAAAGGAGGTATAAATATGTTTGATTTATTTAATGATGGATTTTTCGGTGATTTTTTCAATGACACTTTCAGAGATTGCAGAAATGATGTCGAGCCGAGACGCCCCGGCGGCTGCCCCGCACCCAAGCCCTACGGACTTATGAAGACCGATATAAAAGATATGGGCGAAAGCTATGAGCTTATGATCGATATCCCCGGCGTTAAGAAAGAGGATGTTTCCGCCGAGCTTAAAGACGGCTTCCTTGTAGTTACCGCTTCAAAGAACGACGAAAAGGACGAAAAGGGCGAAAACGGAAAGTACATCCGCAGAGAACGCTTTGCGGGAAAGTATTTCAGAAGGTACTTTGTAGGAAAGAAGCTTAAGGAAGAAGATATCAAGGCTTCCTTTGCAGACGGAGTTTTAAAGCTTTCCGTACCCAAGGAGAATACTATAGAGCGCGAAGAGCCTAAGAAGCTGATCTCGATAGATTAAGACCCGGCTCTATTTTCAAGATTTTTCTAATTTTTACCGCCCGTAAGCTTCTTCAGCTCTACGGGCGGTAAGTTTTTCTTTAAGCGTACCGCCCATAAGCTTCTTCGGCTCTGTGGGCGGTAAGATTTTCTTTAAGCATACCGCCCATAAGCTTCTTCGGCCTTGTGGGCGGTAAGATTTTCTTTAAGCGTACCGCCCAGATGCTTCTTCGACTCTGTGGGCGGTAAGATTTTCTTTAAGCGTACCGCCCATAAGCTTCTTCGACTCTCTGGGCGGTATGATTTTCTTTAAGCGTACCGCCTGAAAACATCTTCAGCTTTTCGGGCGGTACGCGCATAAATTTGAGACGCGGGGACTTAAGTAAGCATCTCATTAATCATTATTTTTTTTCAAGCAATACAGTATGATTGCTTGACACATAGTAAGTAGCAGCGCTGTGACATCTATGATGTATGTTATTACCGATACCGGATTTAACATAAGTATGCACATAGTATTGGCAATCAAAACCATCCCTGAAATATAAATGCATTCTTCAAATATCTTTTTTTTTATAAGCGCGGCGCAGATCGTACATATAAACATGATCAATGTCAGAACAAATGCGATATTGTAAAACCAGTAGCCACGCCCCCAAAGGCCAAAGTCATAATATGCCGCCGATCTCGTTATGGTTTCTGTCCCTTTATTTGCAGCCTCCTGATACGATACACTTCCCGGCAAAAGCTCCAATATCACACATATAAGCGATAATTAGCATGGAGCTATAATTTTTAATATCATGTGACCCATTTTTCTCGCAAATGATAATTGTCACAACACAGTGATGGAGTCCGATTTTCATCATTTAATAAGACATATTATACGTTTTTTAAGCACAAATAACAGTGGGATACAGAAAGTACAAAGTGAAAAAACTACCACAATAGCAGGATACCGCCAAAAAACATTCCAATGCATCCTAAAGATTATAAGTTCACTATCGTTATATGCATCCTGAACAAATCCATTTAACAGCCCCATCCCTCCCAAAGCAAAAGAAAGCGCAGTAGCACCAATACTGAGGGCTTTTGCAAGAAAAGGAACTGCAAAATGCGATATTATTTCTTTCCTCGTTACTCCTAATGCCCTAAGAATACCTACGCGCTTTTTGTTATCGATAACAACATTTGAAACCAATAACAACAAGGAAATTGCCAACATTAGATTTATTACAATGATCGCAACAATGAATTCTCTTTTTACCTTACATGTTGCCTCCATGAAATCATAATAAATCCTCACCTCCGGTTCTTTTGCTAAAATATTATTGTTATAGAGAGCAGCCAACGCATCTTTCCACAAATCATATTTTCTCAATACAATAATTCCTTCGTACGAGAAATAATCAATATAGTAATTAAGTATTTTGTGATAAACCTCATCTTCAAATATTACATTCCCTTTGTTTTCTCCTTGTTTCTCTACCGAATACACTCCGACAATGCGTACGCTATTACCACAAAAATCGAAAAGATTAATACTCTCAGAGTATTTCATTCCTTCCGCATCAGCATATAAATTGAACAATCTGCAGTTTTCAAGCAAGCTACGCTCCGGCCATCCACATGCTTCTGCGGCCTTTTCATCAGATATCATTATTTCATTTTCTTTTTCCGGTTTTCTGCCCATGATAATAGCATCATCTAAAATACTACCAGCCTTACCTGCAACCTCTATAGCTTCTGCATATTCGTTTTTATTAGCAGACAGAGTAACATCAACACCCACAAAGGCACATCTGTTAACGTCCGAAACATCATATACAAATGCTTTACGACAAAGAATACAAAAATATTCATTGCTATCCACTATACCTGTTACCAAGCGTTTGGAATCCATTATATCTATACTGTTTCCTATACCTACTCCTAATTCTTTTTCCAATTTTGAACTGATCACTATTTCATTTTCAGATTCCGGTTTTTTCCCAATCAGCTCCAATTCCTCCGGCATATTATCCTGCTGATTATACAACACTTTGATATCAATAGGTTCATTATTTAGATTTACAATGTTTTCAGTAACATATTTATATAGTTCTTTACTAAAACCTGTTTTTTCTATATTTTTTTCAATCAAAAAACCACGATGATATTCTTTGCCAATATTGGTATCTACTCCCATAAACTCCAGACAGTTGATACCCTCATTTTTCAAACATTCAGCAGCCTCATCAATATAATCATTCTGATTTATTATTACAACCATCATTGCAATAGTCAATAAAAAAACAACTATAGCTCCTGTCAAGAATGTTTTTTTTATAGAATTACAATAACAACCTCTTCCACGCAATATAGATTTGAATAATCCGATTTTTCTTCTTGCATGTATCTCTTTAATGCTCGCGCATTCTTGATTTTCTATGTTGCAAACCTGCTTCAAATCCAGTTCAACTTTAATTTCATCAGGCGCACTTTCGTTTATCTTGCTAATGTAATCTCCAAAATCAAATTCTTTAACGCCTATACCCTCATCCGGCAATCCAATTCCTCTTACGATGTAGTTTTGATATATGCTCTTTTTATAAAGATTATCATCGTCATGAATTATCACACCATCTTCCATAGTAATAATTCTGTCCGCATATTTTTCCACTGCATACTTATTATGTGAAACAAGAATAACAAGACATTTTTTTGATATTTTATCAAATAATTTCAGAATTGCCTCTGTGTTTTTCGGATCCAAATTTGCGGTTGCCTCATCCGCCAAAATAATATCCGGTTCTTTAATATAAGCCCTGGCTATTGATACTCTCTGTTTTTGACCGGCACTCAATTCATTTACTCTTTTATCTCTTTCCTCGCCTATGCCAAGCAGCTCCAACGCTTTTATTATTCTGTCATCCTGTTCCTCTTGCGGGATATCGAGCATTTCCAATACCAATTTCAAATTATATGAAACTGTCTTTTCATCCAAAAGATTATCATCTTGAAAAACTATGCCAATTTTATTATTTCTAATATCTATCCATCGCTTTTCAGATAATCCAGCTACATCCTCCCCGTCTATAAACACGCTTCCGCCATCCATTTTATCAAGGCCACATAAGATATTAAGCAGAGTCGTCTTTCCACTCCCACTTTTCCCATTAATTACAATTAATCCTTTATCCGGTAGTGTGATCGAGATACCTCTTAGCGCTTTTGTTTTTGTTTTTCTTCTACCATATGTCTTATAGACATTTAATATTTTTATTTTCTCACTCATGACAACCTAATAAATCGAGTAGGGAACCCCCCTACTCGAGTATTTAATAGCAAAGATCACTCATTCAAACTGCTCTTTACCAATCTGACCATTTCCACCTCGACTGCATCCATCGGTGCATTACCCGATTCAGTCCTTTGAAGATCACTTGTCGAAAAAACTCCATATCCGCAAATCCTGTTGCCGTAACAAACTGTATAAACGACAGACAAATCACTATCTGTAGGCTGAAACTCAGGTATATTCTTTTTCAATTCGTCAAACGCCTTATTCCCCAAATAGATAAAAGTAAAATTGTTATTTTTATTTGCAAAATCAACCAGTTTATCGATATCATCTTCTGCGACCACAGAATTACTCTTCCAATCATTTATAACGAGGTACACAAAATCATGATCCATATCAAAGGAATCAAAGTCTAAAGTGTTTATCATTTCCTTTTCAAGATTATCCGACATTTTAAGCAAGTCACCATAATAATACAATTTTAAATCGACTTCATTAGAAAGGTAATCACCATATGATGACCCATTACCTTCATATTTTTTTGCACTAAGTGATCCAGCAAAAAAATGGAAAAAGATATATATACCTATAACAACTAAAGAAAGGCATGCCGCAACCGCAAATATAATTCGATTTTTTTTCTTCATGTTTAACCTCTATTAAAAATAGATATTATATGCTCTACTGTCTGTTTTTTTATAAACCACACCTGTCAAAATTGATACCGGTGTGCAATTTTCTGTTGTAGCCACACCAAATCTTGCATCATACTGCATGTATAAACCAACGGAATTTTTATTACCGGTAGTTTTAGTAAATTCTGCCATGCCATATTGTGCTGATTCATTGGCAACATATGTGTTATCGGCAAATATGTTTATAATAGACGGCAGATAATCATATTCTATGTAGAAAAGTTTTTTAGGGGTATCACATTTCGAAGTGATTTTCAAATCATTATGTTTAATTGAATATGATGCGCTTATCGTGCCTCCACTAGCATTTGCTCCCGCCGTAATAGAAAAAGAATCTGTGGCCGGAGTATTCTGGGGAGTATAATTATCAAGTGAAGGCAGCGTTGTTTTCACGGAAACATATTCACTTAATCCTTTGAGTTTAAGCTTTCCATTCTCTCTATATTCAGTCGGTGTCATAACTTCTTTTGTCATCAATATGTATTCATTTGAATTGTTGAGCTGTTGAACCCCAACATAATATGACATACTCCCTAATAGGACATTGTTCTGTGTTACATTAACCTTAAAATACCCCGCCCACTTTACCTTTCCATTTGATTCATCGTAATTGAAACCATACTTTGAGGCTGCAAATGCCTCTTCTCCCATTCCACTTAGCAAAGCAAAAATCAATACCAGTGTTATAATTATTCTTTTCATTTTTCTCCTTCTTCAATACTATACCATAAAAATTATTTCAAAACCATGGTTTTAAGAATTAATTTTACATATTCGTTTGATTTCGTCCTCAAAACAATATTTATCAATTATAACCCCTCTAAAACAAACACATATCATATCCGCCCCGAGGATGAAGTGATAATCTCGCTAATCATTATTTTTTTTCAAGCAATACAGTATGATTGCTTGACACATAGTAAGTAGCAGCGCTGTGACTTCTATGATGTATGTTATTACCGATACCGGATTAAACATAACTATGCACATAGTATTGGCAATCAAAACCATCCCTGAAATATAAATGCATTCTTCATATATCTTTTTTTTCTTTATAAGCGCGGCGCAGATCGTACATATAAACATGATCAAGGTCAGAACAAATGCGATATTGTAAAACCAGCCGCCCGCTCCCCAAAGGCCAAAGTCATAATATGCCGCCGATCTCGTTATGGTTTCTGTCCCTTTATTTGCAGCCTCCTGATACGATAAACTTCCCGGCAAAAGCTCTAATATCACACATATAAGCGATAATAAGCATGGAGCTATATTTTTAATTTTCATATGAACTGCCTTTCTCAAATAATAATGTTCTACCTATATTTGACATCAAACGTAAGAGTTATGTATATGTATACATGCTGGCAAGAGCTCCTGTAAAGGAGACGGCATTATGCCCATTCCACCCCATGTGTGCCATATACGAGTATCCGCCTACTGACATTTTATATCCATAAACCACCGCCGCATGCATTTCGGCGCCTACAATAGCTCCAAAATATATGACCGGTCTATCATCGAGCAAATAACTTGCGACCGTTGAATTATTGGCAAACGGCGGATAATATGATACGTGATTTACGCTTTTATGCATGTTGGCAAGATATTTTTCTACAGTGTAATGTATTTCAACGCTCGTTGTAGATGTTGAATAACCAAGTCCCTTTCCAACTCTGTAAAGCGAAAAAGGTAATGTGGATTTTATTGAATACTTGGTCCCATCGGACGAAAGATAGGATGAAGGGACAAGGCCTCTATGATTAATAACAGTATCATATGACAACAACATGCCTGCAGCTATATAACCACATATTCCGCTTCCGCCTGATGAGACTTTCTGCCCGGCGCTGTTCACTTCACAATACCCGCAATCACGAAGATTTTGGAAATAATTGTATCCATTTATAAATGCCCAATTGCCTCTTGTACCGGGCGTGATATTATCTTTTTCTTTATCATGCGCATCATCAAGCCCCTTTCTCATTGCGTTTGACGACACCACCAAAGAATTGATTGTCTCGATAGCTATTGGCTCAGAATTGATAGTGTATATATAAGAGTTTCTGTTTTTGACATAATATTCATTCGGACCTGCGTAGTATAAATTTGAATCCAAATCTGCATAGGGAGAAGGTGATGTTAATGATCCTTCTATATATGTCCCTGTTACCGTATCAATAATTATGTACCCATACTTATTGAATTCCGCCAACACATAAGTATTACCAGCAAAATCCCTAAGTGTTTTTCTACTTTTTACACCTTGGAATGTTTTTTCTTTATAGTTGCCGTCAGCATCCTTTAGATCATTATACAACTCTTGGCTTAATTCATCAACCAATGATGCAACACTTTGAAATGATGTATTTGTTTTAGAGCTAATGATTTCATCAGCATGCGAAGTACAGAAAAGGCTCATGATCATGGCAAAGATCAGTACCTCTGAAAGGCAGAATTTAATTGCCTTTTGAAAAAAGATTTGTTCGTTTGACAGTTTTTGTTTCATGTTTTTTTCTCCTTTTTGTTTGATGGGACAGATTATCGCCCTTTTACCCGCAAAAATCAATAGTCCCTGCACGAATGGTCATATTTTCTGCACAAATGGTTTCTCTTTGCCCCGGATAAGTGCTATAATAAAAAAAACAAAAGGAGTGTACGCATGAAAATAGCGATATGTGATGACGATAAGATCATAATCGACCAAGTCGATACCATGATAGCCGAATACTATGAACGCCATGATAAAGAAATCCCGGAAATCAAGAAATATGACTCCGGAAATGCTTTATGTAATGATTCCTTTATTCCCGACATAGTATTCCTGGATATTGAAATGCCCGGCGGCAACGGTCTGCTTGCCGGAAACGAATTAAAAAAGAAAAATCCCGATATAATAATAATCATCATCACATCATATATGGACTATTTGGATGATGCGATGCGACTTGCTGTCTTCCGGTATATCTCTAAACCAATAGTTTTATCCCGCTTCCTTCGCAATTTTGACGACGCCATAAAAAAGTATTCAAAATTACATCGGCATATACTAATAAAGACAAGTGACGGAATGGAAAAAATAGAACTGGGGGATCTGGTATTTATTGAAACAGAAAAAAGAAAATGTATAATTCATACCGTTGCCCGGGACATTATAGGGCTTGAGAATATTTCCTACTGGGAAGACTTTTTGAAAAATACGGATGATTTTTATTCTCCAAACAGAAGCTTTATTATTAATCTTTCATATGTGACCGGGTTTTCGCATGATGAGATAACACTGTGTGATGGCAAATACTCAGTATTATTATCAAGGCGAAAATACAAAGATTTCAAGACAATATATATCAGGTTTTTAGAGAAGGAATAGGCTGTTTATGGATGCATTGTATATTTTTATAGTGTCATATCTCATAGATTCATTGGCCCTGATGATCTATTGCGTCAAAGAAGATATTCCCCAATTTATAAAAATGACATATCGACTGGTTTTTTGTCTTTTGTTATTTATCTTCTTTTTTGGAGGCGCACCCGCATATTTACTGTGGATGAATGTCTTTGCCTTTATCACTCTAAACTTTGCCTGCATGTATATCATTTGCAGGAAAATGGTATACCTTAAGGGAGCAGTTCATGTGGCAATAACAGCCATGATGTCCATATCCGAGATAGTACCGTTTGTTTTGATCACTTACTTTGCTCTTAATGAAACAGACGGAAACAATATGCTGTTTTTATGGATAGTAGGAATAAGCAAAGTAATTTACTGCATAATGCTTGTCACTTTATTTAAGGCAACAGACAAAGATAATATAACGTATGATCATGATGGGCGGAAAACCACATTTATATTCCTTATCATTATGGTCGTAACGCTTCTTCTTTCCGGAAGTCTGATATATGTTTGCCTGTCTCTTAATATAGCAGAAAGCTATTTTTCTCTGCTGATCGCAATTATGTTTATCATCTTGTTGAATTTCTTGGTTTTTTTGTATTCATACTCCATAAAGGTTCAATATGAAGATATCCTGCAAAACAGACTGCTGCATCAACAGGAAAACGATCTCATAAAATACAATACGGAAATAAATGAACTTACCTCTAACCAGCGAATAGCGCTTCATGATATCAAGAATCACCTGATCACAATAGAAGAAATGAGCCAAAGGGGGAATGCACGAGAAATAACCGATTACATAAAAAACATACTTGATGAGCCGGAGTTTAACAAAAGGCAAAAGTTTTGTTCTAACACGGTCCTCAATATGGTTTTATGCCGCTACAGTGAAAGATTCCAAAAGGAAAATATAGATTTTTCGTTTAATATCTTTAATCCCGTGCTCGAAAAAATCAAAAGCACGGATTTGACTGCGCTGATGTGCAATCTTCTTGACAATGCATCGGAAGCCGCTTCCGGCATTTCGGGAGGATATATTTTCTTGAATATCCAGCGGGGAAAGAATACGGCATATACCGTTATAAAGGTCGTCAATACCTGTCTTACGGAACCTCCGGCAGATGCTAAGGGCAAGCTTAGAACATCTAAAAATGATTCATCGAATCACGGTATCGGGACAAAAAGCATTCAGAGAATATGCGAGAGATATAACGGTTATGCCGATTTCTTTTATGACAGCGAAAAGAAAGAGTTTCATTCCGTTGTGCTTATGGAAAATGTATGAGACCTGCTTATTCAACTCCATAAAGCAGCTCGAAGGTCTCGTAATGATCCTCCGTGTAATATATAAGACCGTCGTTTGAATAAACGAGGCGCTTTTCGCCTCTTTTGCCGCCGTTATAGTCTATGTCGCATTCAAAATACTTTCGGCCTTTTTTCTCAGGCAGAAGCTTTTCATTGTTTCCGAAACCACCGCCGCCTATGCTGCAGCCTTTTGCATATTTATACAGGTCTCCGCCCTGCCAGCCGAGTTTTCCGGCTTCCTTTTTGGTGATATAGTTTGAGGGGAGATGACCATAGGTATGCAGATAGAGGGCAACATCTTCTTTTGATGTATACTCTCCGTCCTCCGATATGACATCTGACTCACTTTCAGCAGGCGCGGTCGTTTCTTTTTCGGCTTCTTTTGAAGTCTCTGCGGTCTTTTTTGATTCTTCCGCCTGTTTTGTCTCTTTCTTTTCAGGCTTGGTTTCTTTGGCCGCTTTTGATGTTTCGGCGGCTGTCTCTATCCAAAATGCGGTGGTGTCATCTACTTTTATGGATGATCCTTTAGCGCATCCGGAAAGGACGCATGAAAGCAGAAGGAGCGCGGCAAATAATAATCCGAATCTCTTTTTCATAAGCTTTTTCCTTTATGCTTTTTCAAGCATCTCTTTAAGAGTCCTCCAGCCAAGCGCGGCGCATTTTACTCTTGCCGGCATTTTGGCAACATCCTTTAAGGCTCCGGCCTCTTCAAGCTCTTCGATATCTTCCTCTGTAGCCTCATCCCTTATCATTTTTGCAAAGATATCCGCAAGGCGGATAGCCTCCTGCTTTGTCCTGCCTATGATCATTTCCAGCATGATATCGGTGGATGCCTGTGAAATGGCGCAGCCGTCCCCTACAAAGGCTCCGTCGGCTATGATATCCCCGTCCATCTTGAGCTGGAGGTAGATGTCATCCCCGCAAGAGGGATTGACGCCTTCGAGCATAAGATCCGGATGGTCAAGTTCGCATTTGTGATACGGATGTTTGTTATGGTCCGTAAGGACCTCGTTATAAAACAGTCTGTCTTCCATCTAGTAACCCATTCTCTTTCGTACGCTTGATACAGAATCCAAAAATCTTTCGACCTCTTCAGGTGTATTGTAAAAAGCAAAGCTTGCTCTGGTCGTCGATCTGACCCCCAGATAGTCCATAAGGGGCTGTGCGCAGTGATGCCCCGCGCGTACGCATACTCCGTCGCTTGAAAGTATGCCCGCAACATCATGCGGATGTACATCATCTATGGTAAATGTCACTATTCCCTTGTGATCTTCTTTTTTGGGCGACCCAACTATATGAACATGCTCTATGGCGCCAAGACCGTCCATTGCAAGGTCTGTGAGCAGTCTTTCCTGTTCTTCTATAAGATCAAATCCGACTTTGCCAATATATTCTATAGCCGCATTAAGGCCCACGGCGCCCCCTGCGTTTACCGTGCCCGCCTCAAATTTATGCGGTATATCCGCATAACGCACGCTGTCCCAGTGGACGATCTCTATCATTTCGCCGCCGTAAAAGAAGGGCGGCATTTTTTTTAGGCAGCTTCTTTTTCCGTACAGTACACCTATACCCATGGGAGAAAGCATCTTGTGTCCCGAAAAGGCAAGGAAATCCACGTCAAGATCGCTTACGTTTACTTTCATGTGTGGAACCGACTGAGCGCCGTCGCAAAGAATGACTGCGCCTACCTCATGCGCCCTTTTTGCAAGAGCCTTTATGTCATTGACCTGTCCCAAAACATTTGATACCTGTGTTACGGCTACAAGCTTTGTTTTGTCGGTCAGCACCTTGTCAAGCTGAGCCGGCGTGATATATCCGTCCTCGCCCGGGCACAATTTTACAAGCTTTGCGCCTGTCTTTTCGGCAACCATCTTCCATGGAAGGAAATTGCTGTGGTGTTCCATGACGCTTACCACTATCTCATCGCCTTCTTTTAGAAAATTAAGGCCATAGCTGTATGCGGCAAGGTTTATTGACGCGCTTGCATTTGAAGTAAAGATTATCTCGTCACTGCTTTTGGCGCCGATAAAGTTTTTCACCGCCGCTCTTGCGTTCTCATATGCGGCCGTAGCCTTTTCGCTAAGCTCATAAACGCCCCTTAACGGATTTGCGTTTTCGGCCTCATAGTAGTGCCTGACAGCATCAAGCACGCTTACGGGCTTTTGAGTCGTTGCCGCATTATCAAGATATGCTATGTCCGCGCCGGAAAGCAGCGGAAAATCCCTGCGATATTCCAAGATCCTGTTATTCATACTCATTCTCTTTCTCAGTAATAAGACAGGATGCGTATTCACGCATTGCCGCATGTGGCATAAGACCTATCACCCTGTCAAGCTTTGCCTTTTCAAGCACCCTTAAAGCCTCCTGTCTGTCCAGGCCTCTTGACTGCATATAAAAGAGCAGTTCTTCATCGGGCCTTCCAAGAGAAGCTCCGTGCGCACCCTGTACATCTTCTTCCGCACACAAAATAAGCGGAATGGTCTTATTAACGACGGTATCATCTATAAGAAGCACGCTTTCGTTTTCAGCACCCACAGAACCGGCGCAGCCGTTTACAAAATCTATGGTTCCTCTAAAGAGCTTATAGGACTTGTCCCTTAAAGCGCCGCCCGCCTGAATGTCGCAGCTTCCGCGTTTTCCTTCAAATACCGCATGGTAATTCATGTCAAGCTTTTGGTTGCCCGCAAGCCTGTATGCTATTCCGGCATCAAACGCGGCATCATTTCCTGCAAGGCACGCCTTGCAGCCCGCATATACTTCCGCCCCGGATATGAACAGCTGATAAAGCTCAATTTTGGCCCCGTCCTCGCACACTCCGCCGATATCGTCTATCACAACTGCATTATCAGACGAGTGAAAGAGCTGAACGAATCTTATCAAAGAGCCCTTTGCGGCATAAAGCTTTGTCTGAAAAAGGCTCATATCCTCATCTTCGCTATGATCTACATAGACCGTTATCACAGAGCCCTCTTTTGCCTCTATGCCAAGAAGATGCGCGTTTCCGGCATTCTCACCTTTGTCAAAACCGATCTTCACATATGCGTTTTCATCGCGGTTATCAAAAGCATAAATATCAGGCTTTATTCCTGAAACAGCAAGAAGCTCACTCAGCTCTTCTCCTGCGCTTGTCTTTATATCGTCATACTTATCTTTAAGTACCCCGCTGCGGGCAGCAGTCACGCCTTCAAATGCGACCTTTGCCTCTGCCTTGCCGCTTATATTTACGCCGCTTACATCAGCATCATTCATCGCAAGGTGATTCCAGGTCCTTACGGGTATCTTATTGACGGTAATATCTTTAGTCATATTCATATCAATATCCTCAGCCTATACTTCCCACCATTTCGAGACGTATAAGGTTGTTCATTTCCATCGCATATTCTAAAGGAAGCTCTTTGGAAACATTTTCCGCAAAGCCGCTTACTATCATTGCCTTGGCCTCTTCTTCCGAAAGCCCTCTTGACATAAGGTAAAATACCGCTTCATCGCTTATTCTTCCTATGGTCGCCTCGTGTCCCACATCCGCATCATCCGTGCGAATGTCCATTGCGGGGATGGTATCGGAGCGCGAGATATTGTCTATCATAAGCGATTCACATGAAACGGACGCCTTGCTCTTTTTAGCCTTGCCTGTTATGATGACCTCGCTTCTGAAGGTGCTTATGCCGCCACTTTTTGAAATGGACTTGGCATTTGTAAGCGAAGTCGTTTCGGGCGCATTGTGTACGACCTTAAGACCGGTGTCGAGGTTCTGACCCTCTCCGGCAAATGTAATGCCCGTGTATTCCATATGCGCGCCGCGGCCGTTAAGAATGCTCATGGGATACAGGCAGGATACATGGGATCCGAATGAACCCGTTACCCATTCTATGGTGCCTCCCTCTTCGACCTTAACCTTCTTGGTGTTGAGGTTATACATATTTTTTTTTTTTTTTTCTATGGTCGAATAGCGGAGCTTTGCATTTTTTCCCACAAAAAGCTCTACGCAGCCTGCGTGCAGGTTTGCCACATTATACTTAGGCGCCGAACAGCCCTCTATGAAATGAAGGCTTGCCCCTTCGTCAACTATTATGAGTGTATGCTCAAACTGGCCTGCCCCGGGGGCATTAAGTCTGAAATAGGACTGAAGCGGTATGGAGACCTGAACGCCCTTTGGCACATACACAAACGATCCGCCGGACCATACCGCGCCGTGGAGCGCCGCAAATTTGTGGTCTGTGACCGGAACTAATTTCATAAAGTGTTCCTTCACCATATCGGCATATTCGCCCGTGAGTGCGCTTTCCATGTCGGTGTAGATAACGCCCTGCTCTGCGACCTCTTTTTTCACATTGTGATAAACAAGCTCGGAATCGTACTGTGCGCCGACGCCTGCAAGAGATTCCCTTTCCGCTTTAGGAATGCCAAGCCTTTCGAAGGTGTTTTTGATATAGTCCGGAACCTCCGACCATTTCGCGGACATCTTTGTGTTCGGGCGAACGTAGGATATGATCTCGTTCATATTAAGGCCGCCCAAAGAAGGCCCCCAGTCCGGGAGCTTTATGCTGCAGTATTTTTCATAGGCCGCGATACGAAACTCGCGCATCCATTCGGGGTCATGCTTTTCTTCCGATATCTGCTTAACTATATCAAGTGTAAGCCCGCCGTCAAGGCTGAATGAATCCTGTCCTTCGTCTTTTATGTCATATATGTTGCGGTCTATATCCTCAACATATGTCTTTTCTTCTGCCATTTTTTTATCCTAATTATTCAAGTATTTTTCAAAACCGTTTTCATTGATCTCATCCACAAGCTCAGGGCCGCCTTCTGCAGCAATGTGACCGCCCACAAGCACATGCGTACGGTCAACGCTTAAGGCTTCAAGTATCTTTGTGGAATGGGTGATGATGAGCAGTGCGCCGTTGTGGCTTTTTTTGTACGCCTCAACTCCTGCCGAAACAGTCCTTACCGCATCCACGTCAAGACCCGAATCGGTCTCGTCGAGTATTGCAAGCGCGGGCTTTAAGCAAAGAAGCTGCAGTATCTCCGCCTTTTTCTTTTCACCGCCCGAAAAGCCGACATTTAAGTCTCTGTCAAGATAAGAAGCGTCCATATTTAAAAGCTCAAGATCGCTCTTTACATTTTTCTTGAACTTATAAAGGCTTACCCTTTCGCCCTTTGCCTCCATGCCGCTTCTTATAAAATCGGCAAGTGTAACGCCGGGTATCTCCTGAGGGCTCTGGAACGACAAAAACAGTCCTGCCTTTGCCCTTTTGTCGACCGATTTTTCCAAAAGGTCTTCGCCCTTAAAGGTCACTTTACCTTCAAGGATCTCGTATTTGGGATTTCCCATAAGCGAGTATCCAAGCGTTGACTTTCCCGCGCCGTTGGGCCCCATAAGTACATGGACTTCGCCTTCATTGATGGTCAGATCGACCTTGTCAAGGATCACTTTTCCGTCTACTGCGACCGAAAGTCCTTCTATCTTTAAAACTTCCTGTGACATATATCCTCCTGCTTATTTATATGTTTTATATTCCGTATTTTCTGATAAATCTTGAAAGTACCGTCGCCGCCTCCGCACGGGTTATATCATCCTTGGGCTTTAAGAGAGAACCGTTTCCGATAAAGCCGTTTGCATAGCCCCAGTTTACATAAGGAACTGCGTAATTTGAAACTTCCTTCCAGTCATCAACTTCCCTGTACTTACCCTCTGCGGCCGATACGTCATAGCCCTTGTAGACTGCGTAAGAATAAAGTATCTTTATAAAATCCTGCCTGATTATCCTGTCTTCGGGGCCAAAGTAATCGGGGTTGTAGCCGTTTACTATCTTTTCTGCCTTTGCCCAGGCAACACAGGATGTGAACCATCTGCCAAGCCCCACATCCTTAAAGGGCTTTTCGGTAACACTTATTGCGGGCATTTTCTCGATCTTATAAAAGATCATCGGTACCATGGCTCTTTCAAGGAAGCATTCCGGCCCGAACTGAGTCTCATTTAAACCCGTCATGGCTCCTTTTTCGTAAACATAGTACACATGCTGTGTATACCAGCTGTCTCCGGAAACATCCGTGAAGGGATATATCCTGCAGGCGTTATAATGCATTTTTGCATTCTTAATGGTTAAGTTTGATATCTCTTCGCCCCAGACAAGCGCCGACTGTGCTATATCCTCCCTTCCCCAGTCATCCTTGCTGCCGCCGTAATACACGTTCAGCCTTCCTTCATAAAACGGGAACGCAACGCCTATATGGGTAACGGTCTTTGGGATATAAATATCCGTTACGTTACCGCAACCTTCGAATGCGCTGTCTCCGAGGGTCTCAAAACCTTCCGGAAGGGTTATTTTATCAAGCTCCTTATTATTCAAAAAAGCTTCGTTTCCTATCACTTTTAATGATGCCGGAAGCTTTATGGATGAAAGGGAGCATCCCGCAAAGGCATCATCGCCTATAACGGTAACGCTGTCCGGCAGCGAAATGTCATATATCTTCCTGCAGCCGCAAAAAGCAAAGCTGCCTATAGTATTTAGACCGCTTCCAAGCTGCACGCTGCTAAGCGCGGTGCAGTCAAAAAAAGCTGCTGTTGCTATTTCCGTTACGCTTCCGGGCAAAGTAACCGAAGACAAGGTCTTGTTTCCCGCAAATGCCCTGTCACCTATCTTTGTAACTCCCGCAGGGACTGTCACAATGGTCTCCGTGCCGGTATATGCTGTCAGTACGCTGCCGTCTATAACAAAGCCTTCGTCTGCATATGAAGCTTTAATGCCCGTAAGCAAACAGGCCGCTGTTAACAGTGCCGCAAAGAAAATGCTTTTTAAGTATTTTTTCATGGCCACCTCCCCGTAATCATGACATTATAGCATCATTTATAGGCTTTTAGCAACATAAAACTTGAAAGCGGCCGAAAAACCGTATTGTGAACCGCTTTTGATAATGTATTTGCCATTTTTTGCATCGCGTATTATAATTGTCTTATAACCACTGATCGGAGGTAAAGTATGAATCTTAAAAACGGAAGCTATATCTCGATACCAAGCATCCTTGACATAGGCAGCGGCACCCTTTCCTCAATGGGTGAAAACCTTAAAAAGCACGGTCTTGACAGGATAGTCATATTTTTTGGAAACGGTCTTATTGAGCTTTTCGGAGACACAGTTTTAAGGTCACTGTCCGATGCCGGCATAAAGGTCATGGGATACAGAGAGCTTGATGATGTAAATATAGAAGAGGTCACATCCATCGCATTTTCTCTGCCCATAGGCACCAAAGCTGTTGCGGGAATCGGCGGCGGCAAGGTAATAGACGCCGCAAAATACATGGGCTTTCTGCGGCAGATGCCCTTTATAAGCGTTCCGACATCTTCATCTTCGGACGGCTTTGCAAGCACATCGGCCTCGCTTTACGTAAGAGGCCGTAAGACCACCGTACCCGCTTCCATGGCATACGGAATAATCATCGACACCCAGGTCATAAAGACCGCGCCGTCCAAATTTCTGTATTCCGGCATAGGTGATATGGTCGCAAAGATCACCGCGCTTTACGACTGGAAATTCGAAGCCGAACACGGCGTGAGCCAGATAAATGACATGGCTGTCATGATAGCAAAAAAAGCCGTAAACAGCTTTGTCAGAACACCTTTTAATGATATTCATGACGAAAACTTCCTAAAGGAGCTTTTGGACTCCCTTGCCATGAGCGGTATAGCAAACGAGGTAGCCGGTGGAAGTGCTCCCACAAGCGGCAGCGAACATCTCATATCCCACGCTCTTGACAAATATGCCGCAACGCCCAACCTGCACGGTATACAGGTCGGCATAGCGACTCTTATAATGGCCATCGTACAGGAACACCGCGACAAGCGCGTCCGTACCGTGCTTACAGAGACTGGCTTCTTAAAATACTGCGAGACCCTTGACCTTGATATGGACGATTACCTTTCGGCCATAGATCTCGCTCCTTCAATGAAACCTGCAAGATATACATATCTCCACGAGGAGATCTACCGCCGCAGAGCCAAAGAAGTTCTGCAGACGGATGAGGATCTCAGAAAAGTTTTTCATGTAGAATAACAAAAAGCCGTGTTTCGGAGATCCGAAACACGGCTTTGTTATTATTAATTACTCAATGATAGTTACAACTGAACCTGAACCAACTGTTCTACCACCCTCACGGATAGCGAAACGAAGTCCCTGCTCCATAGCAACGGGATGGATGAGTTCAACTGTCATTTCTACGTTATCACCGGGCATGCACATCTCGGTTCCTTCAGGAAGGTTGATAACGCCTGTAACGTCTGTTGTTCTGAAGTAGAACTGAGGACGATAGTTGTTGAAGAAAGGTGTATGACGACCACCTTCATCCTTTGTAAGAACGTAAACCTGAGCAGTAAACTTTGTATGACATGTTACTGTACCGGGCTTAGCAAGGATCTGTCCACGCTCGATATCTGTTCTGTTGATACCACGGAGAAGAACACCGATGTTATCACCAGCCTGAGCCTCATCAAGAAGCTTTCTGAACATCTCGATACCTGTAACAACTGACTTCTGAGTCTCTTCCTTGATACCAACGATCTCAACATCCTCTGAAAGGTGAAGTGTACCACGCTCAACTCTACCTGTAGCAACAGTACCACGACCTGTGATAGAGAATACATCCTCGATAGGCATAAGGAAAGGCTTATCTGTATCACGCTGAGGATCCGGAATGTAAGAATCAACCGTATCCATAAGCTCCATGATCTTGTCGCCCCACTCACTTGAAGGATCCTCAAGAGCCTTAAGAGCTGAACCCTTGATGATAGGGCAATCCTTGAATCCGTACTCTTCAAGCTGCTCGGTAACTTCCATCTCAACGAGCTCGATAAGCTCAGGATCGTCTACCATGTCGCACTTGTTAAGGAATACTACGATGTAAGGAACACCAACCTGACGAGACAGGAGGATGTGCTCCTTTGTCTGAGCCATAACACCGTCTGTAGCTGCAACAACGAGGATAGCACCATCCATCTGTGCAGCACCGGTGATCATGTTCTTAACGTAGTCAGCATGTCCCGGACAGTCAACGTGTGCATAATGTCTCTTCTCTGTTGAATACTCAACGTGAGCTGTTGAAATAGTGATACCACGCTCTCTCTCTTCGGGAGCCTTATCAATATTCTCGAAATCTACCTTCTCGTTGCCGGGTACGCGCTCAGCAAGTACCTTTGTTATAGCAGCGGTAAGGGTTGTTTTACCATGATCAACGTGACCGATCGTACCAATGTTACAATGGGGCTTGGTTCTGTCAAATTTAGCTTTAGCCATTTCTAAAAATCCTCCTTAAATAATGTTTCATAAGTGTTTTCATCCTCCGGGCTAAAGCCCGCCTAAAGATGATTATATTTCATTCCCTCTACATTTTCAAGGGAAAAATTAGTTACTTAGACTTCGCGGAAAGCACCTTCTCCTGTACCGACTTGGGAACCTGCTCGTACTTCTCGAAGA
>CADAQV010000003.1 GCA_902790095.1 uncultured Lachnospiraceae bacterium
GCTACGCCCGGAACTAATGTGACTATTACCGGCAACACGACCATAACAGCAGTCTGGAAAGAACTCCCGCCCGAAGTATACACGGTAAGCTTTGACGCAGGCGAAGGAAGCGGAGAAATGGCAAATGTTACCGTGATCGAAGGTAACACATACACCCTCCCTGAGTGTAGCTTTACCGCACCCGCAAAGCACGAATTTTACGAATGGACTCTTGGCGAGCCCGGAGCCAATGTGACCATCACAGGCAACACTACAATAACAGCACTCTGGAAGAGCAGTATCTATGATAACAGTTCCGTTATAGCTCTAAATATAACAGATGGTTACGCAGGTAAGTTTGCCCCAAACAATGAAAACGCAACATTTCGCGTGGATGCCCCTATTCAGCAGTTTATAGGAGCAGTCATCGCCACCAATTTTACGAATCATTGCACAAATGAGTCGGGCATAATCGGTTCAACGATATTTGACCTGAGGAAAAACGATAACAAGGCAATCCTTGATTATCTGAGTAATACTACCACGCATAAAATTGAGGGTAATGTTCTTTACTTCAATAAAGAATCCGGCAATGTAGTTGGCGTTATTTCGTATAATAATGAAAACAACAACGCTTTATATATAAATAATACCGGAGAAATGCTTACGAACAATACCTGCGTAAAGAATACAGATCAGATAATTGAGATGTGGAATGCCCGGGAACACTTTAAGGGAGTCAATGAATCAGACTTAACAGGTGTGCCTTATCTAAACCTGACTCAGGCCAATGTGACTAACGGCAGCACGATAGTCACGTTGACAAACGAATATCTGAAGACGCTTGAACCGGGAGTATACGCTATATACTTCGAGTTTGAAAACGGACGTGCAGCGACGCTTTTTGCTGTTGAAAACAGCACGTCGGTAACACCTCTGCCCGAAGAGGAGAATGGAACAGGATCCGGAAGCGGTAACGAAACGGAAAACAATACAGGATCCGGAAGCGGTAACGAAACGGAAAACAATACAGGATCCGGAAGTGGTAACGAAACGGGAACAGAATCAGGAACCGGAAATGAGACCGAAACGGGTAACAATACCGATTCCGGAAACACCGGAAATGAAAGAGGTGAAAACAATGCGGCAGATACCGGTTCAGCCGGAGTGATCATCTATCTGATGGTGGCTGCATTGCTGGCAGGATGCGTAATGAGCCTTAGCAAAGGCAAAAAGCGCAGAAGATAAAACATCCATATGAAACGGAGGCCATTAGGTTTCCGTTTCTTTTGGCAAAGATCACCGGAAGGAAACTAAAAGTGAACAGCAACAATAATCAAAAGAGCGGCACTAAAAAGTATGTGAAAACAGCGATACACATCGTGCTGGTAGTTCTTGTCATGATACTTGCCGTGTGGGTTAGGGCCCGAGGCACGGGGGAAACGGATCAGTCCGCCCGGGAATCATATACCGATGATGACGGTGTTCCCTACTTTACGGATATGGATTCCTACTACCATGATTCCGAAAAGGACGGAAAGGCATGGGATTCCATAAGATTCTATCCTGAAGGGCAAAGCGCCGAATATCCACCGGGAATAGTCATGGTCACATCATTTGTGTGGAAGATATTCGGAGGCAGCTTAAGAAGCCTGGAATTTAAGATAAGTGCGTATTTTGCAGCCCTTGCGGCGCTTGTCGCATATATTATAGGCTGCAGGATGGGCAGTTTTGCGGGTGGCCTTGGTTCGGCGATACTTGTTTCCTGTGCTCCTCAGTATGTGGGCAGGAGCTGTTTTGGGCGCTTTGATACGGATATGTTCGTAGTGCTTATGGAACTGCTGCTTATTCTGTTTATGATAGAGACTTTGCGCACCGTTCGGCTTAAAAACAAGCTTATTTTTGGCGCGGCCTTTGCAGCTGCAGAGCTTTTATATTCCATGTGCTATGCACCTAAAAATGCCTTTCTTTTTGCTTGCCTTACGCTTGCGGGCGGGGTGCTCTGGGTCACCACCAAGATGATACACAGGGCGACCGCAAAGCAGTTTAGTTTTAAAGGAATGCTCCGAGACTATGATTTTATAACGGTAGTCCTATCCTCTTTTGTTTGTCTCATTATAGCGCTTTTGCTGACAGGAGGATCCATCATAAATGACATACTGGGCTCCTTAAGCTTTTACAGTCAGGCTTCCGGCACGGCCGCAAGCGGGCTGCTTCCAAAGATATCGTCATCCATCTCAGAGCTTGCCGGTGTAAGCTTTTTTCCAAACAGCGTATCAAAGCTTTTCAGCGGATATGTGAGAGGAGAGACACCTACAGTATTAAACGGAGTCGGCGGCGCGGGTGTGGTAATAGCAGCGATTCTTGGAATGATCTGGCTTGCCGTAACATGTCTTGACAGTACTGAAATAGTGCTGAAACGACCCGGCAGAAGAAAGGGCTCTGCATATCTGTTCGTCCTTGGCGTATGGCTTGCGGGCGGACTGTTTATGGTCAGATATGGTGTCCGTTTCATAGAGCATCTTTGCGTACCTGCAGGTCTTTTGGCAGGAGTTTTTATCGGCGCGGTATTTAAAGGAATCTTCAAACAGCCTGAAAAGGAAGAACGCAAAAAGAAGAAAAAGCCTTTCCCCGTAAATCTTGTATTTGCACTGATCTTAATGGCGATCACTTTCACTCCCTCCATAACGGGGGCTGTGGGGATGGTATCGGACATCCGCCCTTCCGTTTCCGATGCATCCGCCGAGGCCATGACATATATCAAAAACAGATCGCGGTCTGAAAAAGCCGTTGTTGCCTCGTGGTGGGACATGGGGTACTTTTACGAAAGCGAAGCGTCTCATCCATGCCTGTTTGACGGCGGAAGCCAGGACGGCATAAGGGCTGTTCTTGTGGCAAAGGCACTTATCACCGAGGATATGGAGCTTGCAAGGCGTATCATCCTTATGCTTTCATCCACCGGAAATGCGGCGGCCGAAATGCTGATGAGTCATACGGACAGCAAGACCGCGTTTGACGCGCTCTATGAGGCTATTGTAATGAATGAAGGTGAAGCTAAGCCTTATTTGATGAGCAAATGTGATCTGAATGGTTCTGAGGCTGCAGATGTATATTCGCTTATGCGACCGGAACAGACCGAGGAGACCTACCTCATAATAACCTACACAATGACCCGCCAGATCGGGTGGTACGAATATTTCGGAGGCTGGGATTTTTCGGGAGACCGGGCTATGCCGCGCTCGACTTATTATTCGTATACTCCCGAGGGTACACCTGTATTCGACACTGCCGAAGGCATGGAGTATCTTAATAATGTCCGCGGCCGCGAGATGATGTGGCGACTCTTTTTCGACGCGGAACAGACCGACTGTTTTACGCCGGCTTTTGAGTGGCACGACGGCTTAGAACATGTCCGCATATGGAGGGTGGAACAATAAAAAACAGTGAGCATATGGAACTGTCTTAAAGAGGGCGGGCCGTATGCTCACTTTTTTATTGAAACCTTTTGTTTTAAGAGATATAATAAAAAGGATAGGGGGTGAAAGCCCCCGGCGGAAAGGAAAGAAATGAGAAATAAAAGATTTTTAAGCCTGGCACTGGCTGCATGCGTAGCTGCATTATCTGCCGGGTGCGTAACATTTGTTGACAGTTATGACAATAAAAAGGCTGAAAAAGGCTCTTCGGCCGAAACAAAAAAAGATACAGAGAAAGAGGAGACTGCGCCCGAAGGCAAGCCCGGCAGAGTCACGCTTCACCATGCGGGCGATGATGATGAAAGCAAGGCAGATAAAAAGGAAACAGAAGGCAGCACCAAAGAGGAAAAAGAGACCCGGTCCGTAGAAGACGAAAATGAAAGCCTCGGGGAAAAATACAGAAGGCTTTTAAAAATGTCATCTGATGAGGCAAGGGAATATTTTGATGTTAAAATAGATACCACTCTTACGCCAAAGGATTTTGATGAATATTTAAATGATCTGTTTTTGGATTACGTTCCGAGAAACTATATGGACGTCCAGAATTACTTTAAAGATCCCGCATCTGCAGGAGTCGATCTTTCGGAATTTGGATATGACTTAGGGTCCGTAAAAAAACGGTATGAACCCGACAAAGAATATTATGACTGGCAGATCGAAGAACTGAAAACGATGCTTGCATTTGACGAGAGCATGCTTGACAACAGGCAGCAGCTCGTTTTTGACAAGCTTTATTACGAAGATGTTTTTGTCCTGTGGGAAAGTGAGTGCATAAACTATGTAAGCGCTGTATCGGGAAACGGCGGTATTTTGCCAAACATCGCCATGACATTCTATGAGTACAGGTTCTACACCGAGGACGATTTAAAAAACTACGGAAAAGTACTTGAGTATCTGCCCGTCATCATAAGGGAGATCCCGGACTCTGTTCGCGAAGACGTTGAAAAACTTGGTATATATCCTTCCGATGAATGCATAAACAATACTATATCTGCCATAACAGGGCTTATAGACACCGACAACAATCCATTCATAGACGCGTATAATGAAAAAGTTGACGGCCTAGGGCTTCAGGCAGACATCGCGGATTCGTACAAAAAACAAAACGAGAGTTTCTATGTAAACGAAGTGATCCCTGCGCTTACCGATACAAGGGACGAAATAAAAGGGTTTCTTGGAAAGGATCCTCTGGGAACACCTCTCTGCAAAAATGATGCCGGATATGACTATTATGAATTGTTAGCGGAAATGCAGGTCGGTGCGCTTTTTGATGTAAATGAACTTTTCGATCTGATAGATAAGGATTTCAAAAAGAATATGCAGGTAGAGATCGACTGTATAAATAATGATTACTATGCATATAAAGATTTTTTTGAGGGAGATCCGGATCTTGGAAAGATCGAAGAAATGCAGCCGGAGGATATAATAGATCTTTTGAAAGAGGAGATGACGGATGAGTTCCCGGAGCTTGATAAGACCGTGACTTATGATGTGACGCCTCTTCCAAAGAGCCTTGAAATAGACGGTGTGCTGGCATATTACAATATACCGCCGCTTGATGCGTCCGATGTGAATATCATAAGATACAACTCGTCCGGCATCAAAAACGACACGCTCGAGATGTATACATCCATCGCTCATGAGGGTTATCCCGGGCATATGCTGTATTTCAATCTTATGCTGGAAAATGATTCCTATAATGTCGAACATGTTATATACCACCTTGGCGTCACCGAAGGCTGGGCCGTGCATGCCGCTCTTCTTGCTGTCGACAGGCTGGACCTGAGTGCCGGAATGAAAAAACTCATCAAGGCGGACAAGATCGCCAATTACGAGATCATATCACTTGCGGACATTGCCTGCAACGGACTTGGATGGAGCGTTGAAAGGTTTGAAGAATACCTTTATGATATAGGGATATATACTCCCGGCTTTGCGCAGAGCCTTTATGATATGGCTATTGCGGATCCGTCGGGCTATCTTCCCTACAGTGCCGGCTACATTCTGGTAAAACAGCTCTTTGACGAGCTTGAAGAAGAGGGCATGGATAAAAAGGAAATGTATGAAAGATTCTGTTCCATCGGCCCCGTGTCTTTTAATGTTTTGGAAAAGTACATGAGAAAGGATATCTGAATGTTTGATACCGGGCAGTTTTACAAAACGCTTGATGGATTCTTTTCGTCAAACGACATAGAGGGCGCCGAAAAGTATTTAAACGATTCCCTTGGCTTTGCCGCTTCCGGAGGCGATGCTGCGGGAGCTCTTATCGTGCTAAACGAGATGATGGGCTTTTACCGTGCGGCGGAAAAAGCTCAGGCGGCTGCAGATTCGGCAGATCAGGCGCTTAAGCTTGCGCAGGCCATGCATCTCCCCGCGGGGCCTGACTATGCGACGACCGTTCTCAATGCGGCCACGGCCTACAGATGTGCCGATAGGCATATGGAAGCGCTGGAAATGTATTCGTCGGTCGAAAAGATGTATGCGCAGTTTTTAAAAGAGGGTGACAGTCTGTGGGCTTCTTTGTATAACAATATGGCGATCGCGCTTCAGTCCCTCGGCAGATATGAAGAAGCCGGGGCAGAGCTTGCAAAGGCCCTTGACATCGTAAAAAAAGAAGGGCTTAGTGATGAAACGGCGGCCAGCTATGTAAATCTTGCGGCAAATTTCTTTCTGGCAGGAGACATAAAGGCGGCGCGTGAACCCTTAAGCGAGGCCCTTAAGATATACGAAAAGGGGCATGAGACCGACAGTCACTATGCCGGAGCACTCACGCTTCTTGGGCAGATCCTTGAAAAAGAAGATGATAAGCTTAAGTCATCTATGGCTTTTGAAAAAGCTCTCGTGATAACATACGGCAATTACGGTGCAACTCCGGCTGCAAAAGAACTGCTTGGCGCTGCCGCAAGATGCGCGCTTGAAGCAGGAGATAAAGACAGATCGGATGAACTTCTGAAAAAATGGCAGCCGTTGGTCATGATATAAAGGAAAAAGAAAAAGCATAAAGAGTCGAAGAATAAGACATCATCTTCAGATAATGCCAAACAGAAAAAGAAGGATAAGGATAAACATAAAAAGTAATTTATGCTTGACAAAGTACAGTTTTTTTATAATACTTATAATTGATGTGCTTTTAAGGCACCCCACAATAATTCAAGGGAGGAATAAACAATGGGATTTTTTGATAACTTAAAAAAGAATCTTACAAACCAGGTTACAAACACCGTAAATCATCAGACATCGCAGGCTATCTCAAACGGAGTCAAAGGCGCAGCAAATGCCATCAAGGGCGCTGCAAAGCCTAAGAAGACAAAGACATTCACATTCGACTCATTGCCAACAAACGTTGCAGAGCTTCAGGCTCTTCCGCAGGCAGACCTTAAGGATGAATTCGCTGTAGCAGCACTCACCGTACTTGCTCTAGATGTTTACGGAAAGGACAGAGCAAAGGGAACTGAAATGCTCAACTTCCTCAAAGGACCCTCTCCGCTCAGCCAAAAGGAGATCTCCTTCCTTAACGACCGCTTCATGGATGATCAGGCATATGTTCCCCGTTCATTCTTTAAGGGAGCGACCCCCGAAAATGATTACGCACCTTCAGTTCCTTACACCATCGATGTAATGGAGCAGGAATACAGCCGCGACCAGCAGGGCGAAGGATATGTTGTCCTTTGGCTTCAGTCAGGCGGTGCAGACAGCCCCAGAGAAGTTAAGCTTCGCAACAAGCCCTCTACAGGCCAGTGGTTCCTTTGGGAGCAGATGCTCCTCGGCGGTATCCGCAAGCCCAAGTCCACAGATGCATGGGCATAATAAAAAAATCCCGGCCTTCCGGCCGGGGATTTTTTTATTTGATATCCTTCTTGTTATAAAGCGTTACCGTAAAGAACATGATAAGGCATACACTCACAACTCCCACGATAAGCGACCTGATCATAGCATCATTTACCAGAATGTTTGAATGGTACAATGAATCCGGCATGAATTTTGAAAGGTCGAATTCCTTGTCGCCCTTAAGACGGAACAGTGCATTTATACCGGAAGAGATTCCGAGGTATGCGGCACCGGTAAGACCAAGTCCGCACAAAACGGCAACTATGGTTCCGATGACATTTGATCCGAGTGCTGTAGTAAACAGAAGGATAAGTGCACAAATGGCCGTAAGGAGTATCCACTTGATCGCAAGTTCTCCGAATGAAGAAGCCATTGAGAAGGAATGGATAACGCCTTCTGCTTCCTTGAGGTAAAAATCGGCTACAAGAGTCCTTCCGATCATCAACTGTCCGATGATATCACCGATCGATGCAACAACGATGAAGACGATAGTGGTTATCTGTGTAACTACAAATTTTGAAACTATAGTGTGGCCGCGGCTCGGAAGCTGGCCTGCGATATTTTTGATATATCCGTGCTGGATATCTGCAGAACAGAACCATACTATGCAAAGCAACAGGAGTACTGTCGGAATGCCGCCAAGAGGTGAAGCGACCATGTTTCCAAGATGGAACTGTTTGGGAAACTCACCGATCTGCTGCAGCGAATTCGGGTCGGTCTCTTTTACCAGAGTCTTTGCAAGATCGTAAATGATCTTCTCAAGAGGACCGCCGACAAGGTTAAGTATAAAGACCAGCGCTGTGGTTACCTTAAATGATGTCATTTTGGTAAGCCTGTAAAAATCCATTCTTATAACTCTACTCATCGCACAGCACCTCCCGTCAGAGAAATGAAATAATCCTCAAGAGAGACATTCGTGATGAAAAGCTCTTTTAAAGGAACGCCTGCCTTTACAATGGCAGAAGCCATAAGATCGCTTTCATCAAGTTTTTCGGATACCCTGATATGTCCGTCTTCATCGATACTTGTCATTGTGATGCCGGCAGAATTAAGAGCCTTTATGGCAGCATCGTTGTCGGAGGTCTTGATCGTTACGAACTGGCCGCATCTTGAATGAAGCTCTTCGCTTGTAAACTGTTCGATAAGGTGACCTTCGTTGATGATACCGTAGGAATTTGCAAGCTTTGAAAGCTCTTCAAGGATATGGCTCGAGATCATGATGGTGATGCCTTTTTCCTTGCTGAGGCGCTCAAGAGTATGTCTTACTTCAACGATACCCTGAGGATCAAGTCCGTTGATGGGCTCATCAAGGATGATCATGGAAGGTTCACCGACAAGCGCAAGGGCAATACCGAGTCTCTGGCGCATACCGAGGGAGAATTCGCCGGATTTTTTCTTGGGTGAAATATCCGGAAGACCTACAAGGTCCAAAAGATTATTGACATATTCCTTGCTCGAATCCACGCCCATTCCGATGCACTTGATCTTGATATTTTCCTGTGCAGAGAGCTTGGGATAAAGTCCGGGGTTCTCAATAAGAACGCCCACTTTGTTCATCATCTTCTTCATTTCTGACCCGGTCTTACCGAAGAGTGAGTAAGTACCGCTTGTGGGGTTTGAAAGACCGCTTATCATTCTCATGATGGTCGTCTTTCCGGCGCCGTTACGTCCGATAAGACCGTAGATCTCACCTTCGCGGATATGGATATTTATATCCTTTGCGGCATCCTTAGTCCCGTAAGTCTTGGTCAGATTCTGAGTTTCCATAATATATGACATGCTCAGCCTCCGTTTACCGTGCCTTTGGCACTCTTTTATTTGTGAAAATAATCACATGGGATAAATATATCATATTTGTTATATGTTGTAAACTGAAAAAAAGATAAAACCTTGCAATTATTCGATTATGATGATACACTGTTTTAGTTAAAAATGTACAAAGAGAGGTAATCAAAATGAAATTTATAAAGACCCCCGTTAAAGGTATGTGCGATATGCTCCCTTCCGACATGAGGCTCAGGGAACATGTGCTTTCTATGATAAAAAAGACTTATTCTGCCTACGGTTTCATGCAGATCGAGACCCCTGTGATGGAACATATCGAAAATCTTTCCTCAAATCAGGGCGGAGAAAACGAGAAACTCATATTTAAGGTAATGAAAAGAGGCGCAGAGCTTTCGCGTGCTATCGAGGCAGGTAAGGGCGAATATGCCGACAACGGCTTAAGGTACGACCTCACCTTGCCGCTTTCACGCTTTTACGCAAACAACAAGGAGCAGCTACCCATGCCCTTTAAGGCACTTCAGATAGGAAATGTCTGGAGGGCGGACAACCCTCAGAAAGGCCGTTTCAGACAGTTTACTCAGTGCGATATTGATATCCTGGGCGATGAGACCGATCTTGCCGAAATAGAACTTATTTCCGCAACCAGCCGCATGCTTTCCGACATTTTTGCCCAGATCGGCATCTCCGAATTTACCGTACATGTTGGCGACAGGAGGATACTTAAGGCAGCTGCCGTTGCGGCGGGCTTTAAGGAAGAGGATCTCGGACAGGTCCTTATATCCCTTGACAAGCTCGACAAGATAGGCGTAGACGGCATCCTTGCAGAACTTAAGGAAAACGGCTTTGACGAAGATGTTGCAAAGAAATATCTTTCGATGTATGAAAAGAATGACAATTCAGTCGAAAGCTTTTGCGAGGGCATCCCTTCAGAATTGCTTCCCGAAAATGTAAAGCAGGAGATGCATGAGATCATAGAAGGCGCAGGAGCAATGCTTCCTGATGGCGTTTCAATAATGTTTGACCCCTGCCTTGTTCGCGGCATGGGATATTACACAGGTCCTATCTTTGAAGTTACCATAGACGGATACGGCTTTGCCATTGCAGGCGGTGGCAGATATGACGAGATGATAGGAAAGTTTGCAGGAATGCCCGTTCCCGCATGCGGATTTTCCATAGGCTTTGAACGCATAGTTACGATCTTAAAGGACAACCTTGATAAGCTGAATATAGAAAAGACGAACGGAACCGCCTTCCTTATAGACAAAAAAGTATCAGCCGCAGAAAGGCTGAAAGTGTTTGAAAAGGCTGCCTCCATAAGAGCTGCGGGAGGCTGCGCTACGATTCTTCCCATGAAGAAGAATGTCAAAAGACAGGTGGAGCTTCTTGAAAACGAAGGTTATACCGAATTTGAAAAGGTATACGGAGACTGATATATCTTCCTGAAAGAAAAATGAACGCAAAAGATATAAAACCATACAAAAAGAATCTGGATTATTCCTATACACTCGGGGCTTTTCCGACCATAGAGCTTTTAAAGACCAGGCCGCAGGAGGTCATAGCATTATTTGTGCATCCTACCTTTGAAGTGCCCGAAGTTATGAGCAGGATAGCAAAAGAGCATCACATAAGGATAGAGGAAAATGAAAAGCTCATATCAAAGCTTTCCGACAAGGAGAATGTCTTTGTCGTCGGCATTTTTAAAAAATATGCCGATGAGCTTGAAAAAGATTCAAGCCACCTCTGCCTTGTTGAGCCTTCAAACATGGGAAACCTCGGAACCATCATAAGGACAACTGTCGCGGCGGGCATTCACGATATAGCCATCATAGGAAACGGTGCGGATATCTTCAACCCCAAGACAGTAAGAGCATCGATGGGCGCGGTATTCAGACTGAGACATAAGGTCTATGCCTCTTACGAAGATTATATGTCAAAAGTAAGCAGTCGCAGGGCCTTTGCTTTTATGCTTACGGGGAAAAAACAGAAGACCGTTTTGGAATGCGATAAGCCGGATGTTTTTACGCTCATTTTCGGAAACGAGGCTACGGGACTTCCCGCAGATTATGAGGAAAAAGCCGAATCGATCATCATTCCGCAGTCGGATGAAGTGGATTCCTTAAATCTCACCATTGCGGTGGGCATAGGACTGTTTGCCTTTAAAAACGGGCTAAAAATTCTTGACGAAAAATGATAAAACCTTTATAATGATAATGATATTTTGCATAGAAAAAGGTGCTTTGCGCCGGGGGGATTTAAAACGGATTCCTTTATGGGGGTGAAGGAAGAATGAGAATAGGACTGATAGCAGAGCAGTCGAAAAGAGAGCTGATGCAGAATTTCTGCCTCGCTTACAAGCTTCTGCTTGAAAAACATAAACTGTATGCGCCCAAAGGCACGGCCAGAGCGGTCGTTGCAGAGACGGGGCTTGAAATAGAAAGTTACCTGCCCGAAGACATGGGCGGCATCATCCAGATAAACGGCCAGATAGAACGAAACGAATTGGATGCCATTATTTATTTTTACACACCGCGTCCGGCAGAAGACGGTGTGAGCGATGAAAACAATCATCTGTTTTTTGAATGTGTAAGACTGTGCGACGAATACTGCATACCGGTAGCAACAAATCTCGCATGTGCCGAAATACTTATCTTCGGCATACATAACGGAGATCTTAACTGGAGACTTTAAAAGCGGACTTCCCCTTAGGAAAGCCCGCTTATTTCTTTATTTGCCGAATACTTCTTTTGCGTATGCCACTGTTTCAAGCGCGTCTTTTGCATATTTGTCCGCACCTATCATATCGGCATATTCCTGTGTCAGGACGGCACCGCCCACGCATACCTTTGCCCACGGGGCAGATACCCTCAGCTGCTTTATGGTCTCTTCCATGGCGGGCACGGTCGTAGTCATAAGCGCGCTAAGGCCGACCAGCATTATATGGTCCTTTATGCAGGCTTCCACCACCTTTTCGGGAGGCACGTCGCGTCCGAGGTCTATAACGGTATATCCGTAATTTTCCAGCAGCACCTTTACGATATTCTTTCCTATGTCGTGTATATCGCCCTTTACGGTGGCAACGATCACGCTGCCCTTGCTTTCCTGCGCCATACCGCTCTTTTCAAGCTCCGATTTTATGACCGCAAATGACGCGCCTGCGGCATCCGCACTTAAAAGAAGCTGTGGCAGGAACAGAGTCTTTGCCTCAAAACCTTTTCCCACGGTGTCAAGTGCAGGTACAAGATATTCGTTTATTATGGTAAGACTGTCGGTGGTCTTTAAAAGTTCCCTTGTCTTTTCTTCGGAAACGCTCTTAAGACCTTTCACTATAGCGTTAAACAGATCGTCCGCGCTTTCTGCGCCTGATTTTCCTTTTACGGGCGCGGCCGCAACAACTCCCGATCCTTCCTCGGGAAGACTTTGCGCAAAGCCTATGTAATCCTGACAATTATCATCATATCCCGAAAGCGTACAGAATACCTGATATGCTTTCATCATTTCGGTCACCATCGGGTTCATGATAGCGGCGGAAAGCCCGTTTTGAAGCGCCATGGTAAAGAAGCCTGCGGTAATAAGTTCCCTTCTCGGAAGCCCGAAGGAAATGTTCGATATACCAAGTGATGACAGGCCACCGCATTGTTCGTGCACATATTTAACGGTCTCAAGAGTAGCAAGAGCTGCAAGAGGGTCAGAGCTTACGGCCATCGCCAGGGGGTCGATAATGATATTCTTTTTGTCGATGCCGTATTTTGCGGCATTTTCGTAAAGCTTGCCGACAAGACGTATCCTTCCTTCAGATGTTTCGGGTATGCCGTCTTCATCTATGGTAAGCGCGACTACGAGTCCGCCGTATTTTGCGGCCAGAGGGAATACAGTCTTCATGACCTCTTCCTTTGCATTTACCGAGTTTATCATCGGCTTTCCGTTTATCATCCTAAGTGCCGCTTCCATTGCTATGGGGTCCGTCGTATCCACCTGAAGAGGGAGATCGGTAACAGTCTGAAGCTCGTAAATGACAGTTTTCATCATTTCGACCTCATCTATTTCGGGAAGCCCAACGTTTACGTCAAGTACATCCGCGCCGGCCTCATCCTGCTTTATGCCTTCGCCTATGATATAGTCTATATCGCCGTCCCTGAGTGCCTGCTTAAAACGCTTCTTTCCGGTAGGATTAATGCGCTCACCTATAAGCACGGGCTTTTTGCCGAAGGTTACGGCCTTGGTGGAAGAGCAGATAACGGTATCATCCTTTTTGATGATGGGATTTTGAGGCCTGTTTTCTATTCTGGACACCATTTCCCTTATATGTGCGGGAGTTGTGCCGCAGCAACCGCCGAGGACATGTGCGCCGGCCTCAAAGATGCTTTCCATATGGTCGGCAAATTCCACCGGGTCAACGTCATATACCGTCATGCCGTTTTCACTTCTCGGAAGCCCGGCGTTTGGATTTACCACAATGGGAGATGAGGAATATTTGTTAAAAAGCGGAACGATATCCTTCATCTGAGCGGGGCCGAGGCTGCAGTTCATGCCGAATGCATCGACGCCAAGACCTTCAAGCATGGCAGTCATTATTTGGGGAGTGGAGCCGGTCAACAGCCTTGCGCTCTCATCATAAACATTCGTAACAAATACAGGAAGGGAAGAGTTTTCCTTTACCGCAAGAACTGCGGCCTTTGACTCTAAGGAATCGTTCATGGTCTCTATGAGATATAGATCCGGCCCGTACTTTTCGGCTGCTTTTACGATCTTTGCAAACATAGAAACAGCAGCTTCGAATTCGAGATCCCCAAGAGGTTTTAAAAGCTTTCCCAAGGGCCCTATCGATACGGCAAGGAAATGCTCCTTCCCCGCATATTTTGCGTCAGAAGCCTCAAATTCATTTATGGCCTGCCTTACTATCTCTATTCCCGAGCCGACTATGCTTTCAAGAGACATATCGCCTTCAGCCCCAAATTTAAGAGGGTTTGCTCCGAAGGTATTGGTCTCTATGATATCGGAGCCTGCTTCAAGGTATGAATAATGAACAGACTTTACCTTTTCGGGGAAGAGTACGTTCCAGGTCTCGGGAAGTTCTCCTGCCTTAAGACCTAATGTCTGAAATGTGGAACCGTATCCGCCGTCAAAAAATACAGGTCTTTCTTCTATAGCTTTTAAAATGTTTTTAGCCATCGCTTTCTCCAATCGATTTTAATCCGATTATAGCGGTTACTGATTTGGTGGGTGCCATTAAAAGTGAATCCGTGAGTGTCACCCCTATGCGGTCAGTGCGAAGGGCACGGAATATATCTTTTTGTACAGAGAGATCAAAGTCTCCAAAGCCCGGCGAAAACCTTGGGCGCAAGGCAAGCCCCTGATTATTGCCCGCTTTTTTCAGAGTTTCATTAAGATCATCCAAAAAGCTTTCTATAAGCATCGCTCCGACAGATTGCAGCACTGCCTCCATAACGGGCTTTGTTTTTCCATACTTAAACAGCAGTCTGTCAAATTTCGCTCCTATGGTGGCGCATAAAAGGATGATGTGCTCGCTGCCATTAAGGTTTTGGACGATGTTCTTGCTTTCCGTACATGTAAAACCAAGATCCGTGTAAGTGCTTTCATACTTTACCGGAAATGATTCGCATATTGCGCCGGGAGTAATAAGAGGTATGCTTTCGGCAAGAGCCGATTCTGTCATTTCAAGAACTGCCCCTTCAGGAGATACCTTTCGGTAACCAAGATATCGGTATATTTCTTTTCGGATCACGGGCACCATGCCCGGCTCTGTACGGAACATGTGGTCATGAAGCGTCCTCAGATCTTTCATACAAGTCCTCTTAGTGCCGACTGGATAGCAGAGCTTACATCGGGTTTGTTCATGGTGTAGATGTGGATGTTCATAACGCCGTTTGACAAAAGATCCACTATCTGGTTTGCAGCATATATTATGCCTGCCTGCTTCATGGCGGCGGGGTCTGAACCGAATCTGTCGACAAGGGATCTGAACTTTGCGGGCATAAAAGCCTGAGAAAGCTTAAGAGCCCTTGTTACCTGAAGCTCTGTCGTTATGGGCATGATGCCGGCAACTATCGGAACGTTTATACCTGCCTCACGGCAGCGATACAAAAAGCTGTAAAAGGTCTCATTGTCGAAAAACATCTGCGTGGTCAGAAAATCACAGCCCGCATCCACCTTTGTCTTAAGGTTCTTGATATCTTCCTTCCAGTTAGGTGCATCGGGATGTCCCTCGGGGTAGCAGGCGCCGCCGACACAAAAATCCCCGAATTGTTTTATTTCGGTGACAAGTTCGCTTGCATACTTATAATCACGAGGGGCATTTTCGCTCCCTGCAGGGATATCCCCGCGAAGTGCGAGTATGTTTTCTATGCCCAGTTCCTTAAGACGGGTGAGTTCCTTTTTTACGCCGTCCTTTGTTGATGATATGCACGAGAGATGTGCAAGGGAAGGTACGCCGGCCTCCTTTATGCGTGATGCTATCCTTGCGGTGTGAGCGCTAGTTCCGCCGCCCGCACCGTATGTAACGCTCATCCAGCTTGGGTTAAGCGTAAGTATTGAATCCACGGCTCTCTCGACGCTTTCTATGCTGGCGTCGGTCTTTGGAGGAAATACCTCCATGGAAAGTGTGGGAACGTCTTTTCTTATGATATCGCGAATCTTCATGGTCCATACCTCGTCTTGTATGCTTTAAGTGTAGTAATACCATTATATTTACTTTTGAGAAAAACACAACAAAAAAACACAGGAAGCCTTCTAAAAGGCATCCGGCATAAAAAAATTGCTTTTTTTGATCATTGTTGGTATAATACGAGATTAGGTAACATGAAAGGAGGAAAGGCATAAGATGTCAACGTACTGTATAAGCGATATCCACGGCAACTTAAAAGCGCTGTGCGCACTTTTAAAGCAGATAAATTTTCAATACGACGGAACCGACAGCCTGTACCTCCTTGGTGACTATGTGGACTGGGGCCCGGATTCTTTGGAGACCCTGGCATTTGTCATGAGACTTTCAAAGCTTCCCTTCGTCACATGCCTTATGGGAAATCACGATCTGATGTTTCTGGATCAGATCATTGCTTCGGATGAGGGAAAAAACAAGAACTACGACCTCAACTGGCTTTACAACAACAGAGGCTTTGATACATGGGACGGCTATCTGGAGCTTGATGAAGAAAAAAAGAAGGAGATAAAGGAATGGCTTCTTTCACTGCCTTTTTCCGCCGAAGTATCCATAAATGACAAATGGTATCTTTTGGGCCATGCGGGCCCGTTTGTTCCCGAAGAAGACATAGATGAAAAGGAACTCCGCACAAAGAAGTTCGAGGCCTGCTGGTACCGCATAAAAGGACCTCATTCAAACCCTCTGAAAAATTTAAAGAATTTTGAAAAACGCATTTGGGAAGAGCATGATTACGCAAAGTTCATATGCGGTCATTCGGTAACATATCATTATAAAAGGTTTGAAGGCAATGAACCCTATTCCGTATTCTTCGGAGACCATTTCATAGACATAGACTGCGGCGCGAAATGCATGGGGCTTGACCTGCGCCAGGACATCATCCCGGATGAAACGATGATGCAGTGCCGCCTTGCCGCGCTGAGACTTGATGACATGGAGGTATTCTATTGCGATCGAAGTATGGCAGGCTACCTTCTTCCGGGAACAGAGGAGGATGAAGAATATGCTCATAACGTCAACGGGCAACGAGAGGATTAAGCATCTCAAGGCTTTGATAAAAAAATCCTCACTCAGAAAGGAAGAGGGGCTGTATGTCGTTGAAGGCTGGAGAGCCTTTGAGGAGATACCCAAAGAGCTTCTTTGCGAAGCGTTCGTTGCCGAAAGCTACCGGGGCAGATGCAGCGGGAAAAATGTCTATATCGTATCAGACAGAGTGATAGAAAGTGTTTCGGACACCGGAACGAGCCAGGGAGTCATCGCGACCGTAAAGATGCGAGATTCTGTCAGGCCGGATTATAAAAAAGGCGGCTTTTTTATAGCCTGCGAAAGGCTTCAGGACCCCGGAAACCTCGGTACCATAATCAGAATGTCGGAAGCTGCGGGAGTATGCAGCGTCATACTTTCAAAAGACACGGTCGATCTGTACAACCCCAAGACAGTACGTGCTACCATGGGAGCATCCTTCAGGGTGCCTGTTTTTATTACCGAAGATTTTTGCGCAGAGCTTGAGCTGATGAAAAAAGCAGGAATAAATGTTTACGGCGCCGCTTTGGAAGAAAGCATAGATTATGCGGATAATGATTATACGCATCCCACGGCATTTGTTATAGGAAATGAAGGAAACGGCCTTACACAGGCAGCGAAAAAAGCGTGCACCGGTCTTGTACGTATTCCCATGGAAGGAAAGGTCGAATCCTTAAATGCATCGGTCGCGGCATCGGTGCTCGCATTTGAAGCGTACAGGCAAAAAAGAATATCCGTAAGAAAAAAGTAAGAAATGTTACCCCCTTTTGTTTGAAAAAATGAGTGCAAAGGTGATATCCTAGACTCAGATCAAAATCCGGACAGAAAGGGGTGTTTTTTATGCAAGTGGATCTACCGGTATTATGGCTCATAATATTTGTGGTTCTTGTATTTTTTGAAGTTATGACGCTCGGTCTTGCAACCATATGGTTTGCAATAGGCGCGCTGGTAGCCTTCTTCGTGGCCGTCGCAGGCGGAAATATCTATCTGCAGCTAATATTGTTCGTGCTGGTATCGGGTGTGCTTCTTGTGACTACAAGGCCGATCTTTGTAAAGATGGTCCAAAATAAAAAGATAAAGACCAATGCGGAAAGCCTGGTCGGCAAGACAGCGGTCGTCACGGTGCCCGTCGACAACTTAGGATGCAGCGGCGCTGTCATGATAAACGGTGTCGAATGGACGGCCAGAAGTGTTGATAATTCCATCAAGTTTGACAAGGACGAGATAGTAAAGATCAAAGAGATAGACGGCGTAAAGCTGATCATCGAACAAAACAATTAAGGGAGGAGAAATCATGAATATGTTAGTAGCTTTAGGCGGAACAGAAACATTTTTTCTTGTAATTGGCATTATCGTTTTCCTGTTACTCATCATCGCGACCTGTGTAAAGGTCGTACCTCAGTCATATGCGGTCATCCTTGAAAGACTCGGCGCATATGTTGCCACATGGGATGTCGGCATCCATATCAAGATGCCTCTTATCGACAAGGTCGTAAAAAGAGTTGCATTAAAGGAGCAGGTAGTGGACTTTGCTCCCCAGCCCGTTATCACAAAGGATAACGTTACAATGAGAATAGACACTGTCGTATTCTTCCAGATAACAGACCCCAAGCTTTACACATACGGCGTTGAAAACCCCATCATGGCCATCGAGAATCTTACAGCCACGACTCTTCGTAACATCATCGGTGATCTCGAACTCGATGAGACGCTTACCTCGCGTGAGCTTATCAACTCCAAGATGAGGGTATCGCTTGACCAGGCCACAGACCCCTGGGGTATAAAGGTAAACCGTGTCGAGCTGAAAAACATCATTCCTCCCGCTGCCATTCAGGAAGCCATGGAAAAGCAGATGAAGGCAGAACGTGAAAGACGTGAGGCCATCCTTATTGCGGAAGGTGAAAAGAAATCCACCATCCTTATAGCTGAAGGTAAGAAGGAATCCGCTATCCTTGATGCAGAGGCAGAAAAAGAGGCAGCCATCCTTCGCGCAGAGGCAAAGAAGGAAGCTACCATCCGCGAGGCCGAAGGTCATGCCGAGGCCATCCTCAGAGTTCAGCAGGCAAATGCTGACGGTATCAAATTTATCCGCGAGGCCGGCGCAGACGAAGCAGTCATCAGGATCAAGAGCCTTGAAGCCCTTGCAAAGGTTGCAGACGGCCAGGCAACAAAGATCATCATTCCGTCAGACCTTACAAATCTTGCAAATGTAGTTACCAGCGCTGCTGAGCTGGCTAAGAAGTAACGTATAGAAATCATATATAATACTAAACCCGAAAGACGCTATTTAATGTTTGCGTTTTTCGGGTTTGTTTTTATCCTGTAATTCCGTAGAAAAAGGTAAAAATGAAGAGAAAAAATTTATAAAAATTTAATAATTATTTAGTGAGTGATTTTGCTTTTTTTGGCGTCTAATAGTATAGAGGAATTAAAAAAAGTTTTAGCGTTGTAAACAGGGGTATATTTATTTTTGGGGAGGTCGATTATGATTTTTAAAACTGGTAACAAAGAAAATACTTTTTCGGAGGAAGAAAATAATATACTATTATTGCGTCACCGGCGTGGACCGCCAAGATGTTTTAAACATGGTTACATAATCCATCATAGTGGTGTTGCTTGACATCAATTTGATAATGAAGTATAATTGATATAATTAAACGGAGGTATTTAATATGTGTTTTAGATCTAAATCGAAACTGCTTGTTAAGTCCTTATTAATAGGCGGCTTTTCCCTAATGCTTCTTTCCGGATGCGCCAAAAAACACGAAACAGAATATGTGCCTCTTCCTGAAGTATATGATACGGTAGATAAGCTTTTACAGACTTCATTTGATAACCTTAAATTCCCCGAAACGCTTGATATTACAAAAACCTCAAAATTATATACTTTTGAAGGAGGATGGGGGAATAATACACCGGTAGATAAAGATTACTGCGTGAATGCCGTAAAAGATATAATGCATCTTTTGTATGATACAGATGTCAAAGACAGTGAGGTATATAAAACAGATAAGTACGGCAGTAGCGATTATTATATGTACATAGGGGACAATAAAGAAGTTGCCGTTAATGGCCCCGGAAAGATAATAATAGCAGATAACACTCTTCATGAGTCGATGAATTATACCAATAGTGCTGTTTTGGACCTTAAAAGTGATTATCGAGAAAAAACATATGAATTAAACGGCGAGCAGGTAAAGATAGGGGAGGCAGAAGATTACTGTAATAATGTACTTAAAAAGCTGTCACCATATTTGGATGCAAATGAGGAACTTGAATTACAGTCGGTGGTTATAATAAAACTTGCAGACGGCTCAAGGGCATATCAGTTTGTATATAACAAAAAGGTAAAGGAAATTTCTGTAAGCAATGAATGCACCTATGCCATGGTAAAAAAAGGTTTTTCAAAACCCAGCCTCATAAAAGCTGTTGTTGACGGAAAAGATCACCTGTATGAGTTAATGCCTTTCTATCCGAACGATATAGTAACCGATAGTTTTAAGGAGTTTCCAGATGATACCAAGTATGTGACACTTGAAAGCGCCGGATATCTGTTATCGGATTATCTTGCGCCGGAGCATCCGTACAGCGTATCGGATATAGATATCAAGTATGCATGTATCACCCATACAGGCGAGGGTGGAGGAACGCCTATTGAAAAGACGTTCAAGCCATATTGGACTTTTGCGCTTGCAGAAAAAAATGCCGAGGGATCACATGTTTTCAACGGAAAACTCATGACAACGGCCTATGTTGACATGATAACAGGTGAAATATATGTTGTGGATGATGTTGGGAAAAATGTATTCTTTGAAATGAAATAGCAGATTTGTGCTCCCCGGACTAAATGGCCCGGGGAGATTTGGTGACAGAGATGAAGTGGCTTAGAGTAATAAAAAACGAGGTATATAAAGACTCGTGTAATTTTGGATATGTAGGCGCGGTGCTTATTGTTACTTTGCTTGCGTTTACTGCCACAGCGTTTACGGATAATGTAAACGGCCGGGTATATACGGTTTTGGAAACGATATTCTGTTTTGATATTCAAACAAAAAAAATCACATATGAACTTTCATGGGGGAGTGTATTTGGTAAGGGCCTGTCAGGTTATATTACCATGTTTATCCCAATTGTTACCGCATTTCCCACAATGGTAGCGTTTGGAGCAAGTCAGAACAGCGGATATGCAAGATTTGAGATATCGCGATATGAGTCCGTTCGTTATTGGGTTTGCCGATTTGTTTCGGCGACAATATGTGCGGGGATTTGTGTGACTATTGGCATACTGCTTTATGCTATTGTGCTGTTACCGTTTTTTCCTCAAATTAACGATGACATGTTTTCAACCGGTATGGATGCTGCATTGAAAGGAGTCCTTTTCAAACCATGGTATGCGATCGTGGCAAATATGATCTTCACATCATTTGTATATGGCTGCGTTTCTGTTATTCCGGCATTGTTATTGTCATCGTTTTGTCGAAATCCATATATTATTACGTGCATTCCGTTTGTTCTAAGCTATTCATGGGGAAATATCATAAATAAATGGATAGTAGCTGCATATACGGATTTAAATGAGAGGCTGGCAGAGAATTTGTCCTTGTTATTGCCGGATGCATCAAGGCAGATATATCTTCCCGATGGAATAAGCAGCAATGAATTACATATAATTATGCTTCAGACAGCTGTTATATTTACGGGTCTTCTTGTATACATTGTGATAATGAGAAAAAAAGCTGATTGCGGGAAATAAAAAGGGGCAGCAGATGGAAAGAATACAAATAAAGAAGATCATCAATACAGCAAAAATAGAGTTTAAAAAGTGGATATTGGATCCGAGAATGCTTGTTCTTGCCGTGCTCATGATCTTTATTCACAGTATGGTAATATCGCCGTTAATTGAAAATGCAGAAATAATGGGAGAGAAAATTAATATTTTGGAACCGTTTATAGCAGTTATGAATTCCGGGGTCGTGATCCTGATTCTTCCTCTATGTTTCATGGCACTTATAGCTGATTTTCCAAAGATAGATACCAACACAGTCTTTATTATTTCGCGAATGGGAAGAAAAAACTGGGTATTGGCACAATTGACAAAACTCTTTTTTATGGCGATTTCTTTTTTGTTGGTGGTTTTTATCGTTTCCACAGGGCTTGTGGTATTAAAGGGAAATGTATCGGGAGAATGGAGCAAGGTAATAACCGATTTTTCTGAAAAATTTCCAAAGTATTCATCTAACGCAGGCGCAAGGTTAATTCCGCTTAATTTATATTATCAGTTTCCTGTTGCTCAAGCGGCTGTTCTCAGCTTTTTGTTTGTTTTTTTATACCTGTTTATCATAGGTCTTATTTTGCTGTTTTTTTCAATATACAGGATGAAGACGGCAGGTTTTGTTGCTTGCGGGCTTGTTGTTTGTCTTGGAGCGGCGACGTTTGCCATCGGAAGCAATTTTCAGTGGCTTTTTCCAATGGCGAATGCATTGATATGGATACATAAGTCTACAGTTATCAGGGAAGGTATTTATCCGATGGCGGCATCCGTTGCTTATTTGACTATTGTTCCGGTAATACTTACGATTTTTTGCTGCATCGGTGTCAGGAATTTTAATTATGATAACATTACGGAAGTTGTATATTAGGGGGAAAATTATGTCGGAGGAATATGTAAGTGTTTCAGATCTGTCGCTTACTCTCGGCGGAAATGATATTTTAAAAGATATTAATATAACTTTTACTAAAGGCTGTATTCATGGACTGGTCGGTCGAAACGGAAGCGGAAAGACCATGCTTATGAAGTGTATTTGCGGTTTTGTCAAGCCGACAGCCGGCACGATAATGATCGATGGACGCGTGTTGGGAAAAGATATGGATTTTCCTGATGATCTTGGAATAATAATAGAGACTCCGGGATTTATTTCGTATTATAACGGCTACAAAAATCTGGAGCTTCTTGCAGGGATCAACAAAAAAATATCAGGTGAGGACATACGCAAAAGTATGGAAAACGTCGGACTTGATCCTGATCTGAAAAGGCATGTCAGCAAATATTCGCTTGGAATGAGACAAAGACTTGGGCTTGCCCAGGCAATCATGGAAGACCCCGGGCTTTTGGTACTGGATGAGCCGTTTAACGGGCTTGACCTTGATGGAGTAAATGACTTTAGGGCATATCTTTTAAATCTTAAGAAGCAAGGTAAGACGATTATAATCAGCTCACATAACATGGATGACATTAAACTTTTGTGTGATGATTATCACCGAATGGAAAAAGGAAGGCTGATCGAAAGTAAGACACTGCAATCCTCTGATCACCCGGCTGAATAGGAGTTATCCTTGAAAAGCCAATGGTATATGCGATATGCTTTGTTGACTTTTTGTGTCAAATAAAATATAATCAAAGTCTATTCATGGTTTTATTATGTTTTTGGGAGGCATATAATGGCAGATATCAATCTTAAGGGAAGGGATTTCCTGACACTGAAGGACTTTTCTCCGGAAGAGATCTTATACATGATCGACATGGCAGCTAAGCTTAAGGCTCAGAAGAAGGCCGGTATCGCACATGATACATTAAGAGGAAAAAATGTCGTTCTCATATTCGAAAAGACGAGCACCAGAACCAGATGCTCTTTTGAGGTCGCTGCAAGAGATCTTGGAATGGGTGTGACATATCTTGACCCCGCGGGTTCGCAGATAGGCACGAAGGAAAGCACCAAGGATACCGCGCGAGTTCTTGCCAGCATGTTTGACGGTATAGAATACAGAGGCTTTGAACAGAGCATAGTTGAAACTCTTGCCGAATATTCAAAGGTGCCGGTATGGAACGGCCTTACAAACGAATATCATCCCACGCAGATGCTTGCGGATATGCTCACCATAAAGGAAAACTTCGGCACGCTTAAAGGGCTTAAGCTCACATATATGGGCGATGCGAGATACAATATGGGCAATTCCCTCATGATAGCCTGCAGCAAGCTCGGAATAGATTTTGCCGCATGCACAAACAAAGCTTATTTCCCCAATGCCGAGCTTGTGGCTCAGTGCAGAAAATGGGCAGAGGAGAACGGCTCCGAAATACTTCTCACAGAGGATGTTGAAGAAGGCTGCAGAGGAGCAAACATCATCTACACGGATGTATGGGTGTCCATGGGTGAACCCACCGAGGTGTGGGAAGAGAGGATCAAGCTCCTTTCACCCTATCAGGTAAACAAAAAATGTATGGACATAGCGCTTTCCTCAACAGGCGGAAATACTGTATTTATGCACTGCCTTCCTGCATACCACGACCTTGGCACGGGTGTCGGAAGAAGAGTTTACGAAAAGTTCGGGCTTTCGGAACTTGAGGTCACGGACGAAGTATTTGAAAGCAAGGAATCGGTCGTTTTCCAGGAGGCCGAAAACCGTATGCACACCATTAAAGCCGTTATGAAGGCTACACTTGAAGGATAAGATATGAAGACAAGGTTTGGGCTTGGCCGCAGTGTCAAGCAGGTTTGGGATAATCTGTACATGATAATGGCAGTCCTGGTGATCCTTTCTGCCCTTACGGCGCTGATACTTGCGTCGCACTATCCCGTTACCTACCCCGTATGCTTCTTCATCGCCGCGCTTATGCAGGTATGCAGAGGTTCTTCTCTTCTGTGCATGGATGAGAGACACAAAAGGTCCATAGTCTGGGGCTGCTTTGTATATGCCACGGCAGCAGCGCTTATCGTTCTTGGAATACTTGGAATAGCTTCGCTTTGATCCTTTGGCAGGCCATGAGCCTGCCAATCTATTTGCTTTGAAAGGAATTGCCATGGAAGAAAAAGATGTGAGAGAGGACAATGCGGTTCTCTGCATTGCAAATTCATACACGGAAAAGTATTATCTCAATCCTACTTACGACGCCATACCGGACGGCGTAAAAAAGGAGCTTAAAAAGATCATGGTCACTTTGGCCGAAGAGACCGGCGGGATCGCCCATGCGGCCTTCAGGGAAGGCGACGGCTACCTTTTGATAGACACCTATGCGGATGACAATGATTTTTATTACGACCCCATAAATGCCGGGCTTCGCGTAAGGCAGATCGAGCGTGAATACGAAGAGATATTAAATGCCCTGAGCAATCTCTACAGAGTCATGTTCATGGATCTTCCGCCCATAGAGGATCAGTAATATGGTCACTATCGGAAATGTATGTATAGAGGACCCCGTTGCACTCGGCCCCATGGCGGGCGTTACGGATCTGCCTTTCAGGCTTATCTGTAAAGAGATGGGGTGCGGGCTTTTGTATACGGAAATGGTAAGCGCAAAGGCGCTGCATTACAAAAACGAAAATACGTCAAGGCTGATGGAAACGCTTCCCTCAGAGCGCCCCATAGCACTTCAGCTTTTCGGCTCGGATCCCGAAGTGCTCGCAGAACAGACGGCAGCGGCCGCAGATCTTCCCTTTGACATAATAGACCTTAACATGGGCTGTCCCGTTCCAAAGGTGGTAAACAATAACGAGGGTTCGGCACTTTTAAAACAGCCTGCGCTTGTAAGGCAGATACTTATCTCTATGGTCGCAGCATCAAAAAAGCCGGTGACCATAAAGATAAGAAGGGGCTTTACCTTAGAGGAAGAACTTGCGGTAGATATCGCAAAGATAGCCCAGGACTGCGGCGTGAGCGCTGTGGCTGTGCACGGCAGGACAAGGTCGCAGTATTATTCCGGCGAAGCTGACCTTGGCGTTATAAAACGTGTCAAGCAGGCGGTATCGATACCCGTCATAGGAAACGGAGATATAACATCCGCCGAAAAAGCCCTGCATATGATAAAAGAGACGGGCTGTGACATGGTGATGGTCGCAAGAGGAGCTCTTGGTAACCCATGGATATTCCGCGAAATATCTGCGGCAGTAAAGGGAGAGGCAATTCCGCCGCGCCCCGAAAAAGAAGAGATAAGAAATATGATGCTCCATCACACTGAGCTTATGAGGCAGTATAAGGGCGACCATATCGCACTTCTCGAGATGCGAAAGCACGTGAGCTGGTACACATCCGGCATGCACGGCGGCGCGGCTTTTCGGAGAAGAGTGAATGCCACGGAAACAATGGAAGAACTGCTCGAACTTATTTACAATTTTGGGCTTGAAAATTAGCAAGCATTAATGTATAATACATATTCGATTTCGTGTCAAAGCACGAATGACCGGGAGGATAATTAAAATGTCAGCAAAAAAGAACATCGTCACTCAGGAAGGCTATCAGAAGCTCCTAGATGAATTTGAAGAGCTCAAAAATGTGCGCAGACCCGCAAACCTTCAGAAACTCAAAGAAGCAAAAGAACAGGGTGATCTCTCAGAAAACGCCGAATACGATTCCGCCAGAGAAGAACAGCGCGAAATTGAAGGTCGTCTTGCCGAGCTTGACGAGCTGATAAAAAATGTAGAGATAGTAAATACAGAGGATGTGGATAAATCGCTTGTACACATCGGATGCTCTGTAAGAGTCCTTGATATGGAATTTGACGAAGAGGTCGTATACAAGCTTGTAGGTTCCACAGAGGTCGATGTCATGAATAACATCATCAGCTACGAATGCCCTGTGGGTGCAGCCCTTAAAGACCACAAGGCCGGAGAGATAGTTGACGTTTATGTAGAAGACAGCGGCTATCACGGTCAGTACAAGATCCTCGAGATCATCCCCAGCAAGGCTTAAATCCACTATTTACTTCCCCCTACCTTTAAAGCAGGGGGAATATTTTAAATATACGGCCGAAAGGCGATAGGAGAAAAATATGGCAGAGAATAACAATGTATCCTCACAGGATATCAATCAGCTCAGAAAAGTAAGAAGAGATAAGCTTGCCGAGCTTCAGGCCGCAGGCAAGGATCCCTTTGTCATCACAAAGTACGATCAGACACATCATACGGTCGATGCGATAAAGCTTTATGAAGAACATGAAAAGGAAAAGCTTGCCGGAAGGCAGGCCGTTAATACAGAAGGCCTCAGTGAAGAAGAAGCCCGTGCAGCAGTAAAGCAGGATTACAACGAAAAAAGAGAGATAATGGACGCAGATCCTATTTATGTCTCTGTTGCAGGCCGTATGCTCTTTAAGCGCGTCATGGGCAAGGCTTCTTTTATGAACCTTCAGGACCGCGACGGCCGCATCCAGGTATATGTTGCAAGGGACGCCATAGGCGAAGAGTCTTATGCCGATTTCAAGAAGTCCGACATCGGTGACATCTTCGGCGTAAAGGGCTTCCTTTTCAGGACCATGACAGGCGAAGTTTCCGTTCATGCCTCTGAAGTGACTCTTCTTTCAAAGAGCCTTCAGATCCTTCCCGAAAAGTTCCACGGCCTTACCGACACAGATACCCGTTATCGTCAGAGATATGTGGACCTTATAATGAACCGCGAAAGCACCGAGGTGTTTATCAAGCGTTCAAAGATAATAAAGGAAATAAGAAACTTCCTTGACGGCCGCGATTTTATGGAGGTCGAGACCCCCACGCTCGTTTCAAATGCCGGCGGCGCAGCAGCCCGTCCCTTTGAAACTCACTACAACGCCCTTGACGAAGATGTAAAGCTTCGTATTTCACTTGAACTTTACTTAAAGAGACTTATTGTCGGCGGCCTTGAAAGAGTATACGAAATAGGCAGGGTATATCGCAACGAAGGCGTCGACACCCGCCACAACCCCGAATTCACCCTTATGGAGCTCTATCAGGCATACACCGACTATGAAGGCATGATGGAACTCACAGAATCCATGTTCAGACATCTTGCCAAGACAGTATGCGGCAGCGAGGTGATAACCTACAACGGTATCGAAATAGATTTCGGCAAGCCCTTTGAACGCCTCACCATGAACGATGCCATCAAAAAGTATTCCGGCATCGACTTTGACGCTGTTGCAACAGACGAAGAAGCAAAGGCTCTTGCAAAGCAGCATCACATCGAATTCGAAGACCGCCACACCAAGGGCGACATCATAAACCTTTTCTTCGAAGAATATTGCGAAAAGAACCTGATCCAGCCAACCTTTATCATGGATCATCCCCTTGCCATTTCGCCCCTCACAAAGAAAAAGCCCACAGACCCCGAAAAGGTAGAACGCTTCGAGCTTTTCATCAATACCTGGGAAATGGCAAACGCTTATTCAGAGCTCAACGACCCCATCGACCAGCGTGAACGCTTCGCTCAGCAGGACAAAAACGCTGCCGCCGGCGACGAAGAAGCCCAGCACACCGACGAAGACTTCCTTAACGCCCTCGAGATCGGTATGCCCCCTACAGGCGGCATCGGCTACGGCATCGACAGACTTGTCATGCTCCTCACCGACAGCGCAGCCATAAGAGATGTGCTGTTGTTCCCGACGCTTAAATCTTTATAGACTTATGCACGGATATAAAGGGTTATGCAGACTTATGAGCGGCAGCTTAACAAAAACTTAACACCAAATTTTGCAGACTTATAAAAACGGGCTTCAAAACCCTTCATAAGTCTTCACGATGAAATGGAGCGGTCAAGTGTTTACTTGGTCGCTCTTTTTGTGTAGTTTTCACAAAAATGTGTATACTTTGTCATTTCATGAGAGTGTAGTAAATCGGGAAAAGTGTGTACTAAATCGAAGATAGTTTTGGAGTGTTTCGCATTGAAGTATACACAGGGAAGGCACGGTATCTTGAACAGAAATGCGGTTGAGATGTTGAAAAGAATCGGCTGTTGCGCGAATGGAGTTGTATGCCTGAAACGAGTATAATATAAGTATAGGTATTCTTTGGTATAAATCTCGTAACGAGGGTGATTAGGCTGTGAATAGTAACAGGGATTGCGAGAAGTCGCAATTTTATGTGGAAAAATCACAGCATAAGTAGTATAATTGTTCCTAAGTTGTATTGTATGTGTTTATAAGCAAAGGAGACAATGAATGATTGTATCTTACAACGGATTATGGAAACTGCTAATTGACAAAAATATGACTCGAAAGGACTTGGAGGCTAAGGCAAAGGTAAGTGCGAGCACGGTTGCGAAGATGGGCCGAGGTGAGTTGGTGGCTATGGCTGTGCTTTTGCGAATATGTGAGTATATGGACTGCAATATCGGAGATATTGTGAGTTTTGAAAAGAATAAAGGAGATCAGGCAAATGGCTAAGGCAACAGCAAAGAAGGAAGTTTCAATGGAGGAGGCACTCTGGAAATCAGCGGATAAGCTGAGAGGATCGGTAGAGCCGTCAGAGTATAAGCATGTTGTGCTTAGCCTTTTCTTTTTGAAATTTGCAAGCGATAAATTTGAGATTCAAAGGGCAAAGATAGCTGAAAAATATGGTGAGAAGCATGTGGATAGGATCCCGTTTTACACACAGGACAATGTTTTTTACCTTCCAGCAGAGAGCCGCTGGTCATTCATTATGGACAACGCAAAGCAGGATGATATCGCACTTAAGATAGATACGGCTCTTTTTACTATTGAAAAGACGAACCCTGTGTTAAAAGGAGCTTTGCCGGATAATTATTATTCGAGGCTTCAGATTGATACTACGAAACTGGCATCGTTGCTTGACGAGATCAATAAGATAGATACTTCCAAGGATGTTGAAAATGACATTATCGGAAGGGTATATGAATACTTCCTGAGCAAGTTTGCTATTGCTGAAGGCAAAGGTAAGGGAGAATTCTATACACCTAAGAGCATCGTTAATCTGATAGCTGAGCTTATAGAGCCATATGATGGAACTCTTTATGATCCTTGCTGTGGTTCCGGTGGTATGTTCGTACAATCCATGAAGTTCATAGAGGCACACCACGGTAACAAGAAGAAAGTATCGGTTTATGGACAGGAGTATACGAATACCACATATAAGCTGGCAAAGATGAATCTTGCAATTCGAGGTATATCCGCAAACCTTGGGGAGCAGGCAGCCAACACATTCTCCAATGATCAGCATAAAGATTTGAAAGCGGATTACATTATGGCAAATCCGCCCTTTAATCAGAAAGACTGGAGAGCGGATAATGAGTTGCTGGACGATCCTCGGTGGAATGGTTATGATGTGCCGCCTACAAGTAATGCAAACTATGGATGGATTCTCAATATCGTGTCGAAGCTGTCACAGAATGGCGTGGCAGGATTCCTGCTTGCAAACGGTGCATTGTCTGATGATGGAACAGAGTTAAAGATCAGAACACAGCTTATTGAGAATGATATTGTTGAAGCCATTATCATTCTTCCGAGAAACCTGTTTTATACAACGGATATCAGCGTAACGCTCTGGGTATTAAATAAGAATAAAAAGGCAAGAACCGTCGAGCAGAACGGGGAGCAAAAGAACTATCGTGACAGGACGGGACAGGTTCTTTTTATGGATCTTCGTCAGATGGGGCAACCTTATGAAAAAAAGTATGTTGAACTTGTCCAGGAAGAAAGAGATAAGGTCACATCAACATATCATGTATGGCAAACAACGGACTATGATAGCAAATATGAAAATGTTCCTGAGTTTTGTTATAGTGCCGACAAGTCGGAGATCGCCGAGAAGGGTTATACGCTGGTTCCGAGCCGTTACATTGAGTTTGTGAACAGAGATGAGAATATTGATTTCGATACCAAGATGAAAGGTTTGCAGGCTGAACTGACAGAATTGCTGAAGGAAGAGGAAAAGTCAAAGGCGGATCTGCTGGGAGTGTTTAAGGAGTTGGGGTATGAGATCAAGTTATAAAAAGTTGGGCGAATATATCAGACAGGTGGATGTGCGAAATAGAGATCTGGCTATTGATAATTTGCTTGGAGTAAGTATTACAAAGCAATTTATTCCATCAATTGCGAATATAGTAGGAACCGATTTGTCAAACTATAAGATTGTTAGAACAGGTCAGTTTGCATATGGACCAGTAACCTCTAGAAATGGAGAGAAGATTTCTGTTGCGCTTCTTACCGGTAATGATTGTATCATTTCAAGTTCTTATTCTGTATTTGAAGTTATTGATAATAAAGAGCTTTGCCCGGAATACTTGATGCTTTGGTTTAATCGCCCGGAGTTTGATAGATATGCAAGGTATCGTTCACACGGAAGTGTAAGAGAAATATTTGATTGGGAAGAGATGTGTTCTGTTGAATTGCCGGTGCCCACATATGGTGAGCAGCTTAGAATAGTGGATGCATATAAGGCTGTAGAGAGGAGAATTGAGCTTAAAAAGAAGATAAATGATAATTTAGAAACTCAAGCTCAGACCATCTTTGAAGAGCAGTTTGCAAGCACGTATCTTTCTGGTGACCTTCCAAAAGGATGGAGAAAGCAGCGCTTGGATTCTATATGCACCATAAAGGGCGGAAAAAGGCTTCCTGCAGACTCCGAGATTCTGGACTATCCTACAGATCACCCTTATATTCGTGTCCGCGACGTAGGTACTAGTCGATACGTCTGCTTAACAGACCAGTTCCAGTACATTGATGAAGAAACTCATCAGGCAATTTCCCGTTATATCGTAAATACTGATGACATCGTCATATCCATTGTCGGCACAATCGGTCTGATAGGTAAAATTCAC
>CADAQV010000004.1 GCA_902790095.1 uncultured Lachnospiraceae bacterium
GATCACAAAACTGTTTGTAAAGAACATCAGAATATTCACGTTCCTTCGGCCGCTGATTGAAAACAACAATAATCTGCATTAAGAGAAGCACACAGACTATCATGCATCTGCTTGGTAGAAATATTTTTTTTAATTCACATTTAAATAACATGTCAAGCGATAACTATCCTCTTATAATTCCGGAAGTTTTTCTTTTTCTCCATAATAATACATATATGCGTCTTCAAGTGAAGGAACCGCTTCTGATGCGCTCTCCAGCGGCTTTTCATCTGATATTATCTTAAGGATCACACATCCACTGCCCATTTCCGTTATCAAGGTATTGTTATTATTGATCACATACTCTTCCGCAATGTCCTTTTCCAGCTCGCATGACCATACCTTGCCTTTTATAGTTTTTGTTATTTCACAAACCGGTCCATTATTTATGATCTCGCCGTTTTTCAGCATTATCACCCGATCGGCTATGCTTTCAATATCCGAAACAATATGTGTTGAGTAAATTATTATTTTATCATGACTTATCCCTGATATGATATTTCTGAAACGGATCCTTTCTTTGGGATCCAACCCTGCAGTAGGCTCATCCATTATAAGAATATGTGGCTGTCCGATCAATGCAACCGCTATACCCAATCTTCTCTTCATACCTCCTGAAAGGGCTTTATATTTCATCTTTCTTTCATTGTAAAGATTTACAAACTCAAGCTTTTCTTTCAATTCCTGCTCATTCAATCTTATCCCTTTAAGTGAGGCGAAATAACTTATAATCTCTACCACGGTAAATCCGGGATAAAAACCGGGATCTTGCGGCAGATACCCCAACAGTTTTCGGTATTCGTTTCCCAATGTGCCGATTTCTTTTCCATCGAGCGTAATTATTCCTTCAGAAGCTTTTAAGACACCCGCAAGAATATTCATTAAGGTAGTCTTTCCCGATCCATTTGGTCCAAGCAAGGCATATACACCTTCTGAGAGAGTCATGCTTACCCCAGCTAAGGCCTGCTTTTTTCCATAATTCTTAGATATTTGATCAAAAACCAGCTTCATAATAATTTATTCTTTCTTTTTTCGAATTGTTTCATGCCCAACAACATAAAAATGCAAGACAAAAATCCTGAAATTCCTGCGCAAACAATGATTCTTGGATAATAACCCGATATGATCCATGCATGATCAAATGAAGTGAGATACATTTTTAGATCAATCAACCCGTGCGGAAGAATCGTTCTAAGGGCTTCAAAAACCTTGAATCTGTCATCTAGAATATTTACTCTACCAAAAAGGACATCGTTTCTGTAAACAATATATGCAATTAAAGGTAATGACCAAAAAGCGATAGATAACGGCATAACAAAAAGCGAACGATTAAACATGATACTGAGGAATGCAGTAATACATATCAACGTAAAACTAAACAAAAGCATGCAAGCCAGCCTGATCAAATAATAGCCGCCAACCGTAAGAGCAAAAGGGCAAAATTCAAAACTTTCCGTCATTTGTATCGGAATGCTCAAATCATTTACTCCAAAAAAGACTGCCCCGCAAATCATTTCTGTAACCATAGCGACCGTCGCAACCAATGCACATATAATAAACACCGCAAAGAGTTGTGACATGAACAACCTTTTTCTCCTTGTAGATGTTGCATCTATAACAATAGATGCACCGGCAGCCTTGTCCATCGTAAACATGCGAACCGTCAGCATAATGGCAAATAATGCAAAAGAAAAATCCCAGACTGAAAACTCAAAAATGCTTACCGGCTTATCGATGCTCCCATTATCAAAAAGCTTTGCATCTATTTTTGTATTATATTTTTTTACGATCAAATCATATAAAGCTATTGTTTTTTTATCAGGTTCCGATTGTTTGTTTTGATCTTCAAGGACATAAAGCGCGTCCATAACAAGTCGTTTTCTTGCTGCCGGAAATTCTACAAACATTCGTCTCATAAAATCTCTTGCCCTTGTAAATATCATTATATCTTCAAGCAAAGTATTTCCAAATTCACCGGGCAACAGGTTGATCTTTTCTCCTTTTCCAATCAGATCATTAATACTATTTATCCTATTCTCAACATATTCAATTTTGTTTTCGATGCTACCGGCATCCCTTTCCAAATTTTCAATAAACGCTGTATATTCTTTAGAATAAGATATCCTGTTTTCAAATGCAATCCTCACCAAAAAGCCATAAATCACCGCAAGTAGTGCTAAACAGACGAATAAAAGCTTTGATGAAAACAGTTTTTTTAGTTCATAATGCATCTTTATATTCCCATCTTTTCAAAAATATTGCATCGATTCAATAAATAAGCAAAAACAGAAACATATTATCACGCTCTACTTGTATTATAACAAACTTTTGTTTTTTTTCAAGGCCCCGCCATCCCTTTTATCCGCTTTTCTATTCCCTCTAAAGTAGGCGGGTTTAAAGGAAGCGGAAATACCGATATTGCCTCGGCTGAAGCCGCGCTTGCAAAGCGCACGGTGTCTTCGTCGGAAAAGCCGTGAAGCAGCGCATATGTACACCCTGCCTTAAAGGTGTCGCCTGCGCCGAGGGTGCTTTTAACATCCACTTTAAATGCTTTCATGCGGTATATCTCTTCGCCCTTTCTGGCATAGATCATCTCGCCTTCTCCCTGGGTGATGATCGTCAGACCGTCCGTTTCTTTTTGCATAAGAGCCATTACTTCTTCTACGGCCATACCGGGGTACTGAATATCGGTGCACTCATGCGATATTATATTTATTGCCGCATTTTTATGAAGGGGCGAGTCATGCCTTGTATCTATGGTTACATATGGAATGCCGTGGCGCATGCATATTTCCATGGCAAGAAGCGATTCCTCGCCGAAATAAGGGTCTATCGCAGCTACCTTGCAGTCCTTTATATCATCCTCGTTTGGAATGTTCCACCAGCGCTTTCCGGATGAGAACAGTGTCTGAAATCTTCCCATGGGTGTCCTGACCTTCCCCGTTATGATAACATAATCCATAACGCCCTTGTCTTCCTCCCAGAGTTTAAGCGGCGTGATATCTACTTTTTTATTTTCATAAAAGCTTTTGATGAGAGGTGCAACCTCGGTACCTATCCACGTACCGGCCATACGTACCGATACTCCCAAAGAGTCAAGGACGGTAGCTGCCGTTCCCGTTTCTCCCCCGGGAAGGAAAAAATATTCCTTTATCTCGAAATATTCGTCCGGCCTTAAGAACTCTTCACCCAGCATAAACGAATGAGTCCCCAGTATCTGTCCAAAAAGATAGACCTCTGCAGATTTTTTTACATTATCCTCCATTTTACATACCCCCTTTTTTAAGATTGCTATCAAAGGAATCGGTGCTGTACCTTTCATATTCCCTTTTATAGGCTTCAACCGCCTCATTGTACATTTTCAGCTTGCTTGGGCTTTTTGGAAAGCGAGGGTCTAAAGGTTCATCCTCGCAGACAAAGTCCATCCATTTTTCCATTATCCCATGCATTCTTTTTGCATACGGCGTATTAAAATACACCTGGCATCCGCTTTTATGAAACTGAGAGTCTTCGCCCATGCGCTTTATGATACGGATCCTGTTTTCATCCGAAAGGTCATGCGCATATTCCATCCAGCAAAGAAGCTTGTCGGCATATTTGTTTACATCCATATATCCCCTTGCAAGGGCGTCAATTATGCGGTCAAACCAGCTCGATGCGCCGGAAGGTGACTCGTATAACGCATCAAGATCTTTTTCGGTCATTTCCGTATCCCACTTGGCCTTTGTTTCACGCGGGATGTACAGGTCACAGTATTCCCTGTACGCCTTTTCGCCTATCTCATGCCACATGTAATAGCCTTCGTTGCCAAAACAGAATTTATATTCTTTTTCCGCCTGTTCAAGTGTCATGTTTCCCCCCACAAAAAATGCCGCCTGCAAGAATGTATTTTAATTCTACCAAATACATTCTGCCGCGGCAAGCGGATTTTAGTAAATGTCTGTCATAATTGTTTTCTGTTAAACACCAAAACAGCGGCTGCCATACATATAAAGGAAATGGCAATGCTTATAGCTATAGCAGCCGTAAAGCTGCCCTTTTCAACACGGCCGCAAATAAGCGCCTGTCCTTCGGTAAGGTATATCGGGAGTACTTCCGTTATTTTTTTTGCCATATTCGCAAGCGACATCGCGAAAACGACCGCTCCGCAGGCTCCAAGGACCGCCATCCCCGATCGAAGTACTGCCGAAAACAGGACAAGGAGTCCAATCACGAATATGCCGAAAAGCCACCAGCAAAAGGCCGAAAATGCAAGGCTGCCTGCGACCGAATTATCCCAGTAATATTCATTGTATGCATATGTTATCCCGAAACAAAGGATAAAACATGCTGTCCATAAAAGGATAAGGATAAGCGCCTTTGAGACCACGACCTTATATCTTTTCAATCCCTTTGTAAGAGAAAGGATCATTGTCCCGGATGTGTATTCTCTTGTAAATATGGCACCTTCGACCAGTACAAAGACTATCAGCGCCATCGGGATGTTTTTATAAAACTGCGCCCATGAATCCAGCGCCGTGGGGTCTGAGACCGTAACGGTCATCCCGGTTTCCGCCATGGTGTCGGCCATGGCGGTAAGCAGCCATGGTGTAAGCTTTGCCACAGCCGGGTTCATTATTCCGAAAAGCACGAACACCATTCCCAGTATGACAAGGCGTCCCGAACGCACCTGTTCAGTCATCTCTTTTTTGATGCATACTATAGTTGCCCTCATTTTCCGGTCACCTCCAAAAATAGTGTTTCAAGTGTCGGCTCCGCTTTTTCAAGCTTCACTATAGAGATATCGTTTTCGACAAGAAAGAGCATGATCTCTTTAACACTTTCGTCTTTCTCCGAAAACGTAAGCATGTTGCCACCGCTTTCTTTTGCTGAAGGAAAAGCCTTAAGGACTGCGCAGATACCCTCCGGCGTTTCGGTCTCGAGGATGTATTTGTCGTTTCTGTACCTTTTTTTTATATCAGACAGCTTTCCCGAAATACTGATAACGCCGTTTTCTATAAAGGCCACATCCGTGCATATCTTTTCCACGTCAGACAGGATATGGGTCGAAAAGACAACCGTTGTCTGCTCTCTTACCGCCGAAAGGATATCAAGCACCTCCCTTCTGCCTACCGGGTCCAATGCAGAAGTGGGTTCATCGCATATCAAAAGCTTCGGCCTGCCAAACAGAGCCTGCGCGATCCCAAGTCTCTGCTTCATACCTCTGGAAAAGCCTTTTATGCGGTGCTTCTCATCTTTCAGGCCGACAAGCTCCAAAAGCTCATCAGTGCGGCTTTCCATAGCTTTCTTTTCCATGCCGGTCACCTCTCCGCAAAAGGTAAGATACTCCCTTGCAGTCATAAAGGGATAAAATTCCGGTACATCCGGAAGATAACCTATATACCTGTTTGTGGCGGTATTTCCGTAGGTGACCTTTTCTCCATTAACACGTATCTCACCCTTATCCGGCCTTATAAGCCCAAGCACCGTCTTCATGGTAGTGGTCTTACCGGCACCGTTTTTTCCGATAAATCCGAAAACGCTCTTTTCCGGGACATCCATGCAAAGGCCTTTAAGAACTTCCTTGTCACCAAAGCTCTTATAAAGGCCGTCAATATGAAGGATCATGCTTCCTCCCTTCCAAATACGAAGTAGAGTATCGGACCCACAAACGCCATAAGGACTATCGTCACCGCGAGCCAGATATTTCTTGTCCCCCTTTTATATGTCTTATGGGTCAGAATGTGATGTAAAGTGTATCCCAAAAACGCAAACTGCACTATTATCAGCGGTATCAAAAACGGCAGGAATTCATTAATCTGCTCTGTACTCATTTATCTGTATCCTCCTTTTCACTTCTTGCGATCTCCATGCAAAAATCACGCTCCCCGCAGCAAGTACATGTGAGCCTGCGAAGCGTCGGGGTGTGTTTTGCAAACATCACCTGTTTTTTTGACGGAACGAAAACTTCATGGCAGTGAGGACAGATATACGCGACATTTTTATAATAGTAGTTTATTGTATGGATGGAACATATTATGTCCACCGGTATCCAGATAACAAAAGGCCACCAAATGCCTGTGGTTATCCAGATCACCAGGGATGTCCACTGATATAATGCGAGCGGTATACCGATACACAGCATTGTCACGAAGATTTTCTTCATCTTCTTTTTGTTTTCCATCTTATAGGCTATGTCGCCGATAGATTCAAAGGAAAAATTATCGATATTTTCGTGAAGCTCTTTTCGGATGGCGTCTATCCTGGCCAGCTGTTCTTTTCTCTCCTGCATCTCTTCATTCAGGAGCGATTGTTGCCGATCCAGGATCATGGTGATAACAGGTCCCGGCTTTTCTTCGCCAAGCAGTTCACCTATGCTGTTTATGGATATGCCGGCATCCCTTAAAAAGCATATGATCTTCATGCGCTTTACATCCGCCTCGGAATAAAGCCTTCTGCCCCCTTCGCTCAGTTCGCTTGGAATGAGGATCCCGCGTGAATCGTAATACTGAACGGTGCGAACCGACACTCCCGTAAGCTTGGCGATCTCGCCTGTCGTATACATTGACATAGCCTTTCCTCCTTTCACTGCGAAATATATCATATTACGCAGCGTCACAAGCAATAGATAACGCAGGGGGATTTTTCAAATTTCCCCGAAAAAAAACAAAACAAAGAATATTATTATTTATCAGATCTCTTCGGCCGCTTCAAGCACCGCATAATATGCCGGCTTGGGCTCGCAGTCTTTCCAGAACAGCAGAGGGTAGCTTGTTTCCTTTCTGAATGCGGTGAGCCAGCTGTCTTCATCCAGAAGATTCCAAAATGTCACGGAGGTTATGTCTGCCCGGCCGCTCTTTTTTGCGCCTACTAGAATTGCGAATATCTCCTTATATCTTTTTGCAAGCGCGTTCATAGATTCCTCGCCGGGGTCGGTATTGTGTATGTCAAGCTCTGTCACATTGATCTTCAGGCCAAGAGAAGCATACATTTCTATTGCAACCCTGAAGCTTGCCGGGTTCGGATGATCCATGAGCATATGCGACTGCATGCCCATGCCGTCTATAAGTCCGCGCTCTTTAAGAGGTTTTAAAACATTTGCTATGATAAAATCGCGTTTCTTTTTCTGTGCGGTCTCATAGTCATTATAAAAAAGCTGTGTCCCTTCTTCTGCATACTTTCTTGCAAACTCAAAGGCTTTTACGAAGAAATCCTCGCCTATTGTTTCCGTCCACACAGACTTTCTAAACTCTCCGTCATCCACCGCCTCATTTACAACATCCCACGCATAGATGATGCCGGGGTATTCTGCCCCCACTAATTCGAGAACGCCCTTTATGTAGCTTTCCATTCGCGAAAGCATTGTATCTCTGTCCGCAAGGCCTTTATTTTCATCATATTCCTTGCAGAAAAACCATTTCGGAGTCTGGTTGTGCCAGATCAGCGTATGGCCTCGCATGGCTATACCGTTTGCCTTTGCAAAGTCAAGATAAGGTCTTGCGTATTCAAAGGTCAGCGCCGGCGAAAGATCGTATTTTTCAGGCGCGGCAAGGTTTGCCTCTTCATCAAGGAAGAATGAAGGCTTCATGTCATTTTCACATGTAAAGCTGTCAAACTGCTCAAGCAGAAGCGCTGTGTTGCTGCATGTACAAAGATTCTTCCTTGATATCGCCGCTCCGATTTTAAAATATGGTTCGAATGCTGTTTTAAGATTCATGTTTTCCTCCCGTAATGTATTCCTATCGATTTTATTATACTCCAAAAAAGCTGTAAGCGCTATTGATTCAGCGTTTTTTCTTTGTGTTTTTACAGTTTCGCTCATCAAATAAGGAGTTTTTCATTTGAATCGATCGTTTTTTCATTGTAATATTTCTGAAAACACACTATAATATCTGTATGGATATGTATGGAAACGGCAGCGGCGTCAGAGCACGGCTGTCGACGCCGTACAAAAACAGCGAAAGGAGTAAAACCATATGACCAACAAAGAGATCTATACAAAGACTATCGGATTCTCCATCCGCAGGATCCTTTGGGATTTTGTAACACTGCTCATCGGCGTCGTTCTTGCAGTCGCAGGATTTTTGATCGCCGACAAACTGACCGATAACGGACTTATTGGTCTGGCCATCGGTATGCTGGCAGCCATCGTTCTCCTAGTCATTGCCATGCGATACATCTCATACATGTACAAGGCCGGGCAGATCGCCATGATGACGAAGGCAGTCACCGAAAACAGCCTTCCGGACGACGTTATAGGCGAAGGCAAAAAGATCGTAAAGGACCGCTTTGCCACTGTCGCCATATTCTTTGCAGCCACAGGCGTTATCAAAGGTATTTTCAATCAGCTCGGACGCGCTATCACTTCTGTAGGAGAGAAGATCGGCGGAGAAAACGGAAGCAACATCGGCGCCGCCATCTCGACCATTATCCAAGTCATCGTAGCTTATCTCTGCGATTGCTGCCTCGGCTGGGTATTCTACCGCCGTGATACCAATGCCGCAAGGGCAACATGTGAGGGAGCCGTTCTGTTCTTCAAGAACGGTAAGACCTTCCTTAAGAATATGGGCCGCGTTTTCGGAATGGGACTTGTATCGCTCGTAACGATCGGCGGTCTGTTCACAGGAATTTTCTACGGTATCTTCTCGGCAATGCCGAAGGCTTTCGACACACTTGCAGCCGAGATCACAGAGATTGCGGCAAAGGCCGATACGCATATATCTCCTGCGCTCACTGATCCGAATAACCTTATGCTTGTCTGCGCACTTGTAGTTGCTCTGCTTATTTGGAATTTCCTGCATGGTGCATTCATCCGTCCGTTCATCCTTGTCGGAGTACTTCGAAACTATATGCAGGCCGGTATAGCTTCCTCACCAACCGAAGAATCCTTCGAACTTCTCGAAAGCAAATCTGCAAAGTTTGCCAAGCTGAGAAAACAGATCTAGTCCATATGGCCGGTTGTGATTTTCTGTCAAGATATCTTGCCGGGATTTTTGACTTGTTTTTGAGAAAATAGATTTCCGGTCAAAAAAAATGAAAAGACGAAAGGAGATCCACGGGCGAACCCGTGGATCTCCTTTTTGATCTGCTCTTCGCAGTAATCCTTATCTCTTTGATAAGTGTGGTTCCTTATACCATAAGGCTTTATGCATTCTTTGAGTGCTACGTGAAAAATACATCCCAATGTATTCTATCATTGATATCAATTTCCTTCTGTTTGGGAATTGACGCGTTCTCTTTTGGTCTGCCTATGCCGATAAAACAAGGCATATAGTAATCCTTTGGATAACCGAGCACCTTTCTTGCATGCTCACTACAAAGAATAATGTCATTTTTCAAAGGTTTATTTCAGATACCTATCGACCAATTGCTTGACTATGCTTGTATTTAACAAATCCTGTTCGGTCTCAAAAGTAAGAATCAGGCGCTCCCCCGGCAAAATACCATTTTTTTGATAGCTATTGAGCTTTTTCACTGCCTTTACGGCATATTCGGGCTTATCCATCATCCCCTCGTGCTCCCAATATATTTCTTTTCTGAGCTTCTTTGAAAAGAATGTAAAATCCGGAAAGACCATTCCATATCCTGAAAGGTTGAGCGGCTTTTCATATTTATATAAGACATCGTTTCTGAAGAAATAATCCGCAAGTATCTTTTCTGATTTTGATCTTACCCGCTCTCCTCTTTCCGACATGATTACCGGTGTACCTTCAGCGAAGGCCTTTCCTGTGTAGGGCGCAGCATACCATTCCTCTTCCAGCTGCTTAAATGTTGGTTCAATGGGCGTAACAAGCTTTTTTCTTTCAGGATGCAGCGATTCAAATAGTTCTTCGATCTCGTCATCATTGTAATCTTTAAGGCATCTTGTGATGAGTTTGTTTCTGGAAGTTGCGGTCTTAAGCACGGAATCATTGTAAACTTTCTGCGCCAACCGGCGCGGAAGCTTCTCGTTCTCCCTTGGAATATATTCGCCATATTTGGAGTCAATACAATGATAGTATCTGACCTTTCCATGATCCATTGAAATACGAAGGCTTCCCTCCGCTGATACATCCCTTCTTTCGCTCACCTTTGCTATTACCGCTTCCAGATACTTTTGCTTCTCTATGAGCATTTCTTTTAATCCCTTCACTGTTTTTACCTCTTTTCTTTTGTTTTTTTGTTTTTTATTGTTTGTTGTTTTCTGTTGCTTTTTTTAGTTGTTTTTTTAGTTTTCTTTTTTAGTTGTTTTTCAGTTATTTTTTTAAACTACTTTTAATTTTATATAAGAATTGACCCATCTTGAAAATTCTTGATTTGGAGTCAACCGGTTTCAGTTCTAAAGTTGACTCATTTATAAAATATTCCATTTGTGGTCAACCCGGCGCTTTGAATCAATTGACTCTTTTTTTGTTTTTTTCATTTGGAGTCAACCGACCACTTTGTTTTTATTGACTCTTTTTCAATATTTCCAATTTAGAGTCAACCTAACGCTCCGAATCAATTGACTCTTTTTTTGTTTTTTTCATTTGGAGTCAACCAACCACTTTGTTTTTATTGACTCTTTTTTAATATTTTCCGTTTAGAGTCAACCTGACGCTCCGATTCAATTGACTCTTTTTTAATATTTCCCATTTGGAGTCAACCCGGCGCTTTGAATCAATTGACTCTTTTTTAATATTTTCCGTTTAGAGTCAACTTGACGCTCCGATTCAATTGACTCTTTTTTAATATTTTCCGTTTAGAGTCAACCTGACGCTCCGATTCAATTGACTCTCTTTTAATATTTTCGGTTTAGAGTCAATCGGCCGCCCCGATTTAATTGACTCATTTTTAAAAAATTGGATTTGTGGTCAAGAATGATGCGAATAATAGAAACCCGGAAGCCAAAGAATGGGCTCCCGGGATAAAAATCTTGAATTTTCTGTGATGAAAAGTAATTCTCTCGTGCTGAGATGAAATACAATCTTTGAAAAGTAGCTTTCTCTTTGAAAAGCAACTTTCTCTTCGAAAAGCAACAACCTCTTCGCAAAGATTATCTCTTGCTGAACTGAGGTGCACGACGTGCTTTCTTGAGACCGTACTTCTTTCTTTCCTTCATACGAGGGTCTCTTGTAAGGAAGCCTGCCTTCTTAAGGATGGGGCGATATTCCTCATCGACCTTGCAAAGTGCTCTTGCAAGACCGTGACGGATGGCGCCTGACTGACCTGTTGTGCCGCCGCCCTTTACGGTAACGGTAACATCGAACTTTCCTGCGTTGTCAGTTGCTTCAAGCGGCTGACGAACTACCATCTTAAGTGTTTCAAATCCGAAGAACTGATCGATATCTCTCTTGTTGATAGTGATCTTTCCTGTTCCGGGAGTTACATATACTCTGGCAATGCTCTTCTTTCTTCTGCCTGTTGCATAAAATCTATCTGCCATGACTTTTATCTCCTTCCTCTAATTAAAACTTAAGCTCTTCAGGCTTTACTGATGCGTAAGTGTGCTCTGCACCTGCAAACACGTGCAGTTTCTTGTACATCTGGCTTCCTAAAGGTCCCTTGGGAAGCATACCCTTTATAGCAAGCTCTACGGCTCTTGCGGGCTTCTTGTCGAGGAGTTCCTTAAGAGTGGTCTCTCTCATGCCGCCCGGATAATCAGAGTGGTTGTAGTAGATCTTGTCGTTTAATTTCTTTCCTGTAACCTTGATCTTCTCTGCATTGATAACGATAACATAGTCACCGCAATCCATGTGAGGTGTAAATATGGGCTTGTTCTTGCCTCTTAAAACTGCTGCTACCTGAGAAGCAAGGCGTCCGAGTGTCTGTCCTTCGGCATCAACTATATACCATTTTCTTTCGATATTAGCCGGAGTAGCCATAATAGTCTTCATTGATCATTCCTCCATATTGATTTAGGTAATTTACTTTCAGGGAAAATGTGGAAAGGTTTTTCCCGCTTGCCGCGTCCGGTGGATAAGCGCCGGAGATCTCTTTTTAAGGCTTATAAGGTGCGTTCCGGGGAAGATCGCCCCTGCCTGCCAAAGAAATTCACGCAGAATATGATTATATATTTATCAGGCACCGGTGTCAAGCGTTTTTTGCGCCTGAAAACCAATTTTGTGCCTTGAAACCATTTTCTTTAGTTCAAAGTCTGATCCTTGCTGAATACCTCTGCGTCGCTGTCTTTCTTGCCTTTGATGAGGAGGTCCTGATTCTTGACGCTGACGCGGGAATAGGGCGGCAGGGGGTAGGTGATGAAGACGTTTGATCCGATGACGGAATCATGTCCTATGATGGTTTCTCCGCCTAAGATGGAGGCGCCGGCATAGATGGTGACATTGTCTTCTATTGTTGGGTGACGGTGTGTTCCGCGAAGTGACTTGCCTCCCCTTGTGGAAAGCGCACCGAGAGTAACGCCCTGATAGAGCTTTACATTGTCGCCTATTACGGTGGTCTCGCCCACAACAACGCCCGTACCGTGGTCTATGAAGAAATTCTTTCCTATGGTCGCGCCGGGGTGGATGTCGATACCGGTTATCGAATGTGCGTGCTCTGTCATGATCCTGGGAATGAGCGGCACATTAAGAAGATATAGCTCGTGTGCAAACCTGTTTACGGTTATAGCGTAAAAGCCGGGGTAGCAAAGGATGATCTCTTCCTTTTCCTTTGTCGCGGGGTCGCCGTCATATGCCGCCTGAAGGTCCATTTCGAGCATTTCGCGGATAGATGGGATCCTCTTTAAAAACGAAAGAGTCAGCTCTGCAGAAAGTGATTCGATCTCACTCTGAGCAGCCTCCTTGTGCTCACGGCTGTGGCGGAGCGCAAGGGCGATCTGCTTGTTTAAATGGAAGGCAGCATCCTCTATTATCAGCTGGAGTTTGCTTTCGATATTGTAGATCTTAAAGGATCTGTCGCGGTAGCAGCCGGCATATACGATCTCAAAAAGCTTGTCGAGTATGTATATTATCTCTGTCTTGTCAGGCTGCGTGAACAGATCCACCTTGTCGATGGCACGGCCTTTTGAATAGCCTGCTATTATCTCTGATGTAATATCTTTTATTTCTTTGCTGAATTCTTTTTCCATTTTTGTTTCCTTTCAGATCAGTAAACAAACTGAATGCTCTTTAGGTCTATATCGCAGCCGGGCAGGAATATGAGCGAAACGCTTCCCTTGCCGCTTATGCCGCTAAGATCAAAATACCTTTCGGTGTATTCTTCCGCTTTTTCAAATTCACAAAGGATGCGCGTCTGCTCATCTCCGGTAAAGCTTACATGTATGCTGTTTACGGGCAGGCTGCTTTTTGCGGTGATTTTTATTCCGACGGGCGTTTTGCCTGTAAAGTCAAAATCGCCGAAATCCACTACAACGTTGTTTCCTATGCCTTTTATCTCGTCGCCGGTTTCCGTAAACTTATCGCCGTAGACATTCTCGCGGGCACCTGCGGGGATGATAATATCTTCCTTTACAGGCTTTTCAAAGACGAAGCCTTCTATGTCAAAATCGTCCTCAGACACAAAGTACAGGGCGTGGATGCCTCTTAATGCCTTTGAAAGCCTATAGGTCTGCGACTGGTATACGAGCCAGATCGGCTGAACATGGTATTTAATGTCCGCCACGAGCTCTCCGCCCTCATCCGGATGACCGTCATATATCTTCATGAATACAGGGGTGGTCTTGTTTGCAAAGATGGGAAGAGTCACGGTATCGCTTCCGTACTTTCCGAAATCCACATTTTCAAAGCCGAAGATGCCTCTTTCTTTACCCATGAATTCGGCGCCCTTTTCTATTCCGTTTACTACCGCACCGTTTTCATAGGTCCTTAGACCGCCCTTAACAAGCGTATACGGATCAAATGTGGCGCTTCCGAGGCCTTCAGATGTAAGTTTTATCTGCGACATGATGTGATATTTGTTCGTGCCGTTTTTACAAAGAGCTCGCAGGTAGAATTCTCCGTCGCCAAGAGCTTTTACCGTGACATATCCGTCCGAAATATCCGTGATGGCAGCCACATTTGTATCTATGCCAAGTACTGTGACAAGTCTGTATATTATCTCGCCGGAATAGACAGAATCTGCCGGATAGATGACCGTTTTAAATTTCAGTTCCCTGTTATCCGCATCAAACTGCGTGCTTTCCGATAAAAGCTCTATCTTTCTTACCGGGATATCATTTTCCTTCTCGCGGCTTTCGATATACCCTGCAGCATTTTCCGTATTTGCCGAAACTCCGGGGGAAACTTTTGCAGGCTCTGCTGTAAGCGTTATCTCTGCACAATCAAGGCCCGGGGAAGACAGCCTTACGGTAAATAAACCCGGAACTGTCTTTGCTGCTGCCATGACAAGCATTTTCCCTGAAAACAGCCTTCTTGAAAGCCCTTTATAAGAATCGTAATCCGTCGAATCGCCGTTGTCAAGGCCTACGATGCGGCCCGCGCCCTCTGCGGATACAAAAATACGGTTATTTGCATTCTCGACTTCGTTTCCATCCTTATCAAGAACGGTGACCGCAAGAAATACCATATCCTGCCCGTCCGCTTTAAAGACGGTTTTGTCCGCCGAGACGCATATCTTTTTCGCATCCGTAAAAGATCTCTTTACATCTCTTGCTATCTCATTTCCGTCTTCATCAAAGCCAAGTGCCACAAGCTCGCCCGGGACATATTTAAGAACGGTGTCTGCCGTAAGCTCTTTTCCGTGCAAAAGATCGATATGCTTATCAAGGACCTCTTTGCCGTTTAAGAAAAGCTTAACCCGGGGGCAGTTTGTCGCCACCCTCACATCAATATCCTGACCGGGAGTGAAGTCCCAGTAGGGGAAGATATGTACGAAAGGCGCCTTCTTATGATCGGTCCACGCGCCCCTGTATATATATGCGGAATCCTTTTCAAAGCCCGCCGTGTCTATCTGGCCGAAATAGCTGTTCTTGGTGGAATATGGAGTCGGCTCGCCGATGTAATCAAAGCCCGTCCAGATGAACTGGCCTGCACAGAATTCCGTATCCCTGTCGGGGATGATATTTGCTTCATCGCATGGCGATGCCCACCCGGGCGATGTATTGCCGAGTGATGAGCACTGTTCGTCATCATCCGTCAGGATGCGTTCCGATTTGGGGAAATGATAGATTCCCCTGCTTTGGGTAACGGAGGATGTCTCGCTTCCGTAGATGCACCAGTCGGGATGCTCCTCATGATGTTTTTGATACAGCCTTTCCGCGTAATTATAGCCTGCTATTTTCAGGATATCAGCACATTTCTGCGCATTCTCCCACTGCATGAAATTCGAACCCTGGGTAACGTATGCGTTTGATCTGAAATCATGCTCACGCACATGACTTACAAGGCGGGATGCGATCTCCTGCCCGTGCTCTGAAGCGTGAGTGTCATATATCTCATTTCCTATGCTCCATGCGATGATCGAGGGGTGATTGCGGCCTTCAAGTACCCATGAGGCAACGTCTATATCCGACCATTCCTTAAAGAAGCGGCCGTAGTCGTATTCGGTCTTTTGCATCTCCCACATGTCAAAGGCTTCGGAAACGCATAAAAAGCCCATCTCATCAAACAGCTCCATCCACTCCTTTGCGGGCGGATTATGGCTGGTACGGATGGCATTTACGCCCATTTCGCGAAGCTTAACAAGCTTTCTTCTCATAGCAGCCTTATTAAATGCGCTGCCAAGCGCTCCAAGGTCATGATGTTCGCATGCTCCGTGAAGCTTTACATGCCTGTGGTTTAAGAAAAAGCCTTTGTCTGTAGTAAATTCTATGGTTCTGAATCCAAAGGTATTTGTAACGGTATCTATGACTTCGCCGTCTTTTATAACATCCGTAACCAATGTATAAAGCACGGGCGAATCTATGTCCCAAAGATTCGGAGATTCTACCTTAAGCGTGTCGGTATTCAGCGTATAAAGGCATCTGTCCCTTTTTACTATGCGGTTTACAAGCGAGATATCCAAGGCGCATGCGCTGCTTACAGTCTCCGCAAGCTGCTTTCCTTCAAAGAAAACTCTGTTTCTTATCTTCAGCTCTGCCGCCTGCACTCCCACCGGTCTTTCCGTCCGGACAGTCGCCAAAACACGTCCGTCTTCATATGCGCTTATGTATACTCCGCCAAATGTGATATGCTCTGCCGGGCATGTTATCAGATAGACGGGCCTGTAAATGCCGGCGCCCGAATACCATCTTGAATTAGGCTCCTTGTGATCGACCCTTACGGCGATCTCATTTTCGCCTTCTTTAAGGCAGTCCGTTATATCCACTTCAAATACGGTATAGCCGTATTTCCACTCAAATACCTCGCGGCCGTTTACATAGACATGGCTGTCCATATATACGCCCTCAAACTTAAGTATTCTTCTGTTCCCATCGTTTGTGTATTCAAGACCTCTTTTATACCACCCTGTGGAGGTCTCATAAAGATTCAGCGTGTCATATATCAGCCAGTCATGGGGCAGATCCACCGCCTCAAAGCCTGCTGCATCCTTGTATTCGGTTCCGAATGCACATTTTGCAAATTTCCATTCGTCACATAACAGTCTGGTCGTTCTCATAAATATCCCCTGCCTCTGTGTAATCTATCTCTATTTGTGTAAGTCCTTTTGCGGGAAGTGTAGGCCCCGCAAGCTGCCTGTCTTTTCCTTCTATTATACTTTTTACTTCTTCGGGCAAGGTCCTGCCATTGCCCGCAAAAAGAAGTGTCCCGGATATAATACGTACCATATTGTAAAGGAATCCGTTTCCCGTGACCCTTATCTTTATCATTTTGCCTTCCCTGCAGACAGATATGTCATAGATCGTTCTGACCTTGTCTTCCACGTCTGTTGCAGCGGCGCAGAACGATGAAAAATCATGCGTGCCTTTAAGGAAGGCGGCCGCTTCCTTCATCTTTTCCACATCAAGATCGCCGTAGTAATGATAGCTGTATCTGTCCGTCTGAGGATCCCTTATACGGTCATTATAGATCCTGTACTCATATGTTTTTCTGTGGTCGCAGTGGCGCGGATGAAAATCCGGCTTTACATACACGGCCGAAACTACCACTATATCCTCCGGAAGCCTCCCATCAAGAGCTCTCGGAAGATTTGCTGCCGGTATGGGGCATGAAGTATCAAACACGGCCACGTTACCCATCGAATGAACGCCCGCGTCGGTGCGCGAAGCGCCTGTGACCACGATCTCCTCGCCCGTAAGGGCTCTTAAAGCCCTGTTTAGTTCGCCCTCTATGGTAGGGACGCCCGGCTGGACCTGCCAGCCGTGATAATCTGTCCCGTCATATGCCACGGTAAGCATTATCCTTTTCATCATCAAACAAATCCCATATATTCAAAAGCGTATTTTGACGCTATGACTGTTCCAAGGTACAATAAAAGCAGTATATATGCTGCAACATCCGCACGTGAATACTTAAGCGGATGAAGCTTTGTCCTCCACTTTTCCTTGTTATAGCATCTTGCATCGAGCGCCAGCGCAAGATCCTCCGCTCTTCTGAAAGCGGATATAAGAAGCGGGATAATAAGGGGGATCATTCCCTTTACACGCTTCATCAGATTCCCTTGCGTAAAATCGGCTCCTCTTGCCTCCTGTGCCTTGATGATCCTGTCGGCCTCCTCGCTTAAAACAGGTATAAAGCGAAGCGCAATGCCTATCATCGTCGCAAAATCATGCACGGGAACGCGCAGGTATGTCAGAAAGCCAAGCGATTTTTCAAGCCCGTCCGTAAGTGAATTGGGCGTAGTCGTGTATGTCATCAAAGACGACCCGAGTATAAGAAGGATCAGCCTTATTGCGAAATAGGCCGCCCTTATTAATCCCTCAAGCGTTATCTTAAATATCCAGAAGCTTAAAAGGACCTGTCCTTCGGTAATAAAGATATTTATGATAACGCTGAAACACATGATAAAGATTATGCCCTTAAGGCCTCTTATCATATATCCTAAAGGAACGCGTGATACCCTTATCACCATCCCAAAGCATGCTATGATGAAGATATAGCCCGTAAAGCTGTCGTTTACAAAAAGCGAGATCAGAAAGATGAATGTCGCAAAGAGCTTTACTCTCGGATCGAGCGCGTGTATTCTGCTTTTAGCCGGGTAATACTGCCCGAGAGTAATATTCCTGATCATTTTGCCTACCTTTTATATATCTTTAACAGAGCCTTAGAAAGCTCTTCATTATCAAAGCAATCGGGCAGATCTATGCCCCTGCTTCTTAAAAGCCTTGTCATGCGCATGGCAAAGGGGACATCAAGGCCAAGCCCCGCAAGCCTTTCATATTCTTTAAACACTTCTCTTGCGCTTCCTTTAAGCGCTATGCTTCCTTTGTCAAGAACTATGACTTCATCGGCGCCGGATGCATCATCCATGTTGTGGGACACCATGACGATGCCCATTTTTTTTGTCTCCCTAAGTGTCTTAAGAAGACTGAGTATCTGTTCCTTGCCTTCCGGGTCAAGCCCCGCCGCAGGCTCATCCAATACCAGAATGCCCGGGTTCATTGCCAGGACCCCCGCAATGGCCACTCTTCTTTTCTGTCCGCCCGAAAGGTTAAACGGATTCTGATCGAATTTATCTTCTTCTATGCCAACAAGCCTCAGTGCTTCCTTTGCAAGCTCCAAGCATTCTTCGGGGGTATATCCCAAGTTTTTGGGTCCGAAGCACACATCCTTTATGACCGTCTCTTCAAAAAGCTGGTATTCGGGATACTGAAAGACAAGACCTACGCTGCTTCGCAGCTTTTTTATTTTATATTTCTTTGCGTGAACATCCTCTCCGTCAAGCAGCACTCTGCCCTTTGCGGGCGATAAAAGCCCGTTCATGAGCTGCAAAAGAGTGGATTTTCCGGAACCGGTATGGCCTATTACCGCATAGGACTTTTCGCTCTCAAAGGAAAGGTCCGCATCCGTTATTCCGACGGTCTCGTATATCGTGCCGGGGTTGTAGACATATGAAACGTTTTCAAGTACAAGTTTAATCGTCTTCACCCCCTCGCAAATGTGAGGCTATCTGCATAGCGAGCTCTTTTTCGTCAAGCGCTATATGTTCCCCAAGCCGCATGCCGCCATCTTTTAACATATCACGCAAGAGCACAGCATTGGGTGCGCGAAGACCGTATTTTTCCGCCTCCGCGTGGTTACCAAAAACCTCCTGCGGAGTTCCGTCCATCACTACCTTGCCGTCATTTATTATAATAACGCGTTCCGCCTCGGATGCCTCTTCCATATGGTGGGTGATATGAATTATTGTTATCCCCTCTTCATGGAGCTTCTTAAGGGCAGCCATGACCTCTCGCCTTCCTTTGGGGTCGAGCATGGCAGTTGCCTCATCAAATACAACGGCTTTGGGCTTCATGGCCAGAACGCCCGCTATGGCTATGCGCTGCTTTTGTCCGCCTGACAGCTTGGTAGGGGAATTTGAGGCATATTCACTCATTCCGACCTTTTCAAGGCTGCTGTAGACTCTGTCTTCCAGTTCGCCGTGAGGCACCCCCAGGTTTTCCGGGCCGAATGCCACGTCCTCTTCTATTACGGTGGAAACGATCTGGTTGTCCGGGTTTTGAAATACCATTCCGACATTTCTTCTTATCAAAAGCATATCCTTAGCCTTTGACGTGTCTATACCGTCCACATACACTGTCCCCTCCTGCGGTATCAGAAGGGCGTTCAAATGCTTTGCAAAGGTGGATTTGCCCGAACCGTTTCTTCCGAGGACGGCGAGAAATGTGCCCGCGGGAACAGTGATGCTTAAGTGGTCCACAGCCGTTCTTGCGCCTGTGACATTGCCTTCTTCATCATATTCCTTAAAGCTGTATGATATGTCTTCCGCTTTTATAAGGTCCATTTCACGCCCTCCTTTCCAAGGTAAATAGTAAAAAACGGGCAGGCTAAAATAAAGCCTGCCCGGAAAAGTATCTTAAGATCACACGAGTTCAAGTAATACTTCCATTGCTGCATCACCCTTGCGCTGACCGATCTTTACGATACGAGTATATCCGCCATTGCGGTTCTCATACTTAGGTGCGATCTCGTCGAACATCTTTGCGGGCATATCTACAGTCTTCGTGCCTTTCTTCTTTCCTGCAGCTTCTGCGGGAACATAGGTCACTCCGTAAAATGTCTGAAGCATCTTTCTTCTTGCGTGAAGTCTTGAAGGATTGTCCTTCTTAACTGTCTTTTCAACTGTATCGAATACAGTTACTTTCTTACCATCAACAACTTCTTTAACTCTCTTTCCATCCTTGTCCTTGCGGGCAACCTTTGTGGAAACGGTAACTGTCTGGAAGTTATCCTTTTCCTTAACGGCGAGAGCGATCAGGCCTTCGGCGATCTTCTGAACTTCCTTTGCCTTAGCTTCAGTTGTCACGATCTTTCCGTTGTATAAAAGATTTGTGACCTGATTTCTAAGCAAAGCCTTTCTCTGATCCGAGGTCCTGCTAAGCTTTCTATAACCTGCCATTTATCTTTACCTCCGTGGTTAGCATATACTGTTTATCAATTCGTTCCCTGCTTTAAGTTGAGTCCCAGTTCGTGAAGCTTTGCGATAACTTCATCAAGAGACTTCTTGCCAAGGTTACGAACCTTCATCATCTCATCAGATGTCTTGTCTGTAAGTTCTTTTACAGTGTTGATACCTGCACGCTTCAGGCAGTTGAACGCACGCACTGAAAGCTCGAGGTCTTCGATCTGCATATTGATGACATTTCCGTTCTGAGAAGCAGGCTCAACGACCTCTTCCGTCTTGCTTGAAATGATATCACCGACATCGGAAAGCTTGATAAAGGGATCAAGCATTTCTTTGAGGATCTTTGCAGAAATGCTTACTGCCTCCTCGGGTGTTATCGTTCCGTTTGTAAATACGTCAAGTGTAAGTTTGTCGTAGTCTGTTCTCTGTCCAACACGGGTATTCTCTACGGTCATGTTTACTCTTTCCACAGGTGTGTAGATAGAGTCTACAGCGATATAATCGAGAGATATGTTCTCTTTCTTATTTTTGTCTGCGCTGACATAACCATGCCCCTCAGTAAACACAAGCTCCATATAAAGATGTGCATCTGAGCCGCTTAAGTGAGCAATTACCGCATCTTTATTTATGATCTCAAGTTCCGGTCCGGTCTGGATATCTGCAGCTGTTACGGTGCAGTCACCTGATGCATCGACATAACAGGAGATACTTCCGCTTTCGGAAGAAGTATTCTTTACTGCAAGTGCCTTTATGTTCATCACGATCTCAGTAACATCTTCCTTTACACCGGGGATGGTGCTGAACTCATGTGAAACACCGGAGATCTTGATCTGGCTTACTGCGCATCCAGGGAGGGAAGAAAGCATGATCCTTCTGAAAGAGTTGCCAAGGGTCGTACCATAACCTCTTTCCAGAGGCTCAACTACAAATCTGCCGTATTTCTTGTCCTCAGAGATCTCGACTACCTTGATCTCATCGGGTTTCTGAAAATCTAACATATAAAAGCCCCTCCTATGGCTGAATTAATGTATGCTAAGATTACTTAGAATACAACTCGACGATCAACACTTCGTTTACGGGTACATCGATCATTTCCCTTGTGGGGAACTGCTTAACGGTACCTGTGAAGGTCTCCTTGCCGCCATCAAGCCATTCAGGAACGATCCTTCCTGCTGTAGCTTCTACCACGTTCTTATAAAGTGTGCTTGACTGTGCGCTTTCCTTAACCGCGATAACGTCACCGACGCTAACAAGGTATGAAGGAATGTTGATGCACTTGCCGTTAACAGTGATATGCTTATGGTCTACCATCTGTCTGGCTTCCATTCTGGTTCTGGCAAGTCCGAGACGGAAAACAACGTTGTCAAGTCTTCTCTCAAGGAGAGTCATAAGATTTGAACCAACGGTTCCCTTCATTCTGCTTGCTTTTGTATAATAATTTCTAAAAGGCTTTTCCAAAACACCGTAGATGAACTTAGCCTTCTGCTTTTCACGAAGCTGAAGTCCGTACTCGCTCATCTTTCTGTTTGCTCTTTTCAAGCTTCTGCTTGACTTCTTGTCAATTCCTAAAAATCCCGGTTCAAGGTCCAAAGATCTGCATCTTTTAAGTACGGGAACTCTATTAACTGCCACTTTTTCTGCACCTCCTAATTAAACTCTTCTGCGTTTGGGCGGACGACATCCGTTGTGCGGTACGGGAGTAACGTCGCGGATACTGGTAACTTCCAGTCCTGCTGCTGCGAGGGCACGGATAGCTGCCTCTCTGCCGGTTCCCGGTCCTTTAACAAATACATCCACATACTTTAAGCCATGAATTAAAGCTGCTTTAGTCGCAGTTTCAGCTGCCATCTGAGCTGCATAAGGAGTAGATTTTCTTGAACCTTTAAATCCAAGACCGCCCGCACTTGCCCATGAAAGAGCATTTCCCTGTGCATCTGTCAAAGTAACGATGGTATTATTGAAAGATGCCTGAATGTGAGCCTGTCCCCGTTCAACGTTTTTCTTAACGCGCTTTTTTGTCACTTTTTTTGCTGACGCTTGCTGCTTAGCCATTTTACAAAACTAACCTTCCCTTATGGGTTCCTTTCAATTATTTTTTCTTGTTTGCTACAGTCTTCTTCGGGCCTTTTCTTGTTCTTGCATTGGTCTTTGTCTTCTGACCACGAACAGGAAGGCTCTTTCTGTGACGGATTCCTCTGTAACATCCGATCTCCTGCAGAGTCTTGATATTCTGGGCAACATCTCTTCTTAAGTCACCCTCTACCATGTATTCTGCATCGATGACGTCACGGATACGACCAACTTCATCATCGGTCAGATCCTTAACGCGAGTGTCGGGATTTACATCCGCCTTGGCGAGAATTTTGTTTGCGCTGACGCGACCGATACCAAAAATATAGGTTAATCCGATCTCGATACGCTTCTCTCTGGGTAAATCAACGCCTGAAATACGAGCCATAGTGCTTTAGTACCTCCATTTTAAAATGTCCTAACGTTTTTTTCCCTTTCGGGATCTATATCAATTCAGCGTGAAATGAGCACGCTGCAGCCGCACTGATATATTCTGATTTAATAGCAACAGACAATTATCCCTGTCTCTGCTTATGCTTGGGATTCTCGCAGATTATGCGGATACTTCCCTTTCTCTTAATTACCTTGCACTTTTCGCACATAGGTTTTACGGAAACTCTAACCTTCACAGTCCTTTCCTCCTCTCTGCCTGCTACTGTGCAGACGGGCTTTGACCGGCCACGTATTCCTAAAGCCTACTTGGTCAGTTTACAAAAACAGCGTTTTACATATTAGCACTTAAGGGTCACTTTTGTCAAGCAGAAATAAAAATTTTTATTTATCTCTCCAAGTGATCCTTCCTTTGGTCAGATCATAGGGCGAAAGCTCGACTGTGACCTTGTCGCCGGGAAGGATACGGATGTAATTCATTCGAAGCTTTCCGCTGATATGTGCCAAAATGGTGTGCCCGTTTGAGAGCTGCACCTGGAAGGTCGCATTCGGTAATTTTTCAATGACCGTGCCTTCTGTTTCTATCATTTGTGATTTAGACATTCTCGATCTCCTTTCCTACGCGAAGCCTGTGTATCACGTCTGCATCATTAAGCTTTCCTTCTTTCATCCTGCTTAAGATGTCCTCGCTCTGACCTCTTAGGATCTGTACATGCTTTTGCTTTTTTATCTTGGGATTGGCAAGCTTTTTGTTTTTTCCGTTAACTAAGTAAAGCTTATCTCCTTCGACCCCCAAAACCATATAATACATTCCTGCGTCATGTCCCGCAAGCGATCTTACTATTTCCGACGGTCTGCTTTCCATTATAAACAGCCTCCTATAAGTGACAGGATCTCAGGCTCTCCATCCGTTATAAGAATGGTGTTCTCGTAATGAGCTGCGGGGCTTTTATCAGCGCTTACCACGGTCCAGTCATCCGTCCACCTGATCCTTGCGGTGCCTAGTGTCAGCATCGGCTCTATCGCAAAGGTCATTCCGGCCCTTAGCAAAAGCCCGGTTCCTATGGGCTTGTAGTTTGGTATCATGGGATCTTCATGCATATCCTGTCCGATACCGTGCCCGGTAAGTTCCTTGACTATGCCGTAGCCTCTGTCTTTTGCATATTTCTCTATCGCTGCGGAAATGTCATACAGATGATTTCCGGCCACCGCCATTTTGATGCCTTCAAAAAAAGCAGCCTTTGTATCATCTATAAGCCTTTTCTTTTCTGCGGATATCTCTCCTACCGGCCATGTTCTGGCCGCATCCGAATTGTATCCTTTATATATGGTCCCGGCGTCTATACTGACGATGTCTCCTTCTTTTAATATTCTTTTTTCCGACGGTATGCCGTGAACGACTTCTTCGTTTACTGAAACGCATATCGATGCCGGAAAACCTTCATATCCCAAAAAAGAAGGAGTACATCCGTTTCTTTCAATAAATTCTCTTGCGACTTTGTCAAGCTCAAGAGTCGTTACCCCGGGGCGGATGAAGCCTCGCACTTCTTCGTGGCACTCGGCAAGTATCCTGCCTGCATGACGCATAAGTTCGATCTCTTCCGCGCTCCTTGGTCTTACGGGCATTTTAAGCCTCCGATGCGTCAAGGATCGCTACGATGTCTTCAAACACCTTCATAAGATCCTGTGTGCCGTCTACCGATCTTAATACATTTCTTGAAGAATAGAAGTCGATGAGCGGCTGGGTCTGAGCATGATAAACATCAAGCCTCTTGATGACAGTCTCGGGCTTATCATCATCACGAAGGATAAGAGCAGCACCGCATCTGTCGCAGATGCCTTCTTCCTTTGTGGGGTTGTATACGATGTGATAGGTAGCGCCGCAGGCTACGCAAGCACGTCTGCCTGACATACGTCTTATGATGTTCTCATCCGGAACATCTACGTCTATAGCGTAATCCACCTTTTCTCCGAGCTTTGTAAGAGCGTTCTCCAAAACCTCAGCCTGGGGAATGGTCCTGGGGAAACCGTCAAGAACGTATCCGTTCTTGCAGTCTTCATTAGCCACTCTGTCAAGAAGAAGCTTTACGGTAAGCTCATCCGGAACGAGCTGACCGGCATCCATGTACTTCTTTGCCTCTTTGCCAAGTTCTGTTCCGTTCTTTATATTAGCGCGGAAGATATCTCCCGTTGAAATGTGCGGGATCTGATATTTGTCGGCTATCATCTTAGCCTGTGTTCCTTTACCTGCACCGGGTGCTCCAAGCATGATTATCTTCATGTTTTTTCCCTCCTCAATAATGATGGGAGCAAGATCCTTATGCGGATTTTGCGAAAAAACCCTTGGGGCATATTAAGCCCCAGGGGAAAAGACTAGTTATTTAAGAAGCCCTTGTAATTTCTTACGAGCATCTGTGACTCAACCTGCTGGATCGTCTCAAGAACAACGCCTACAACGATTATCATGGATGTACCGCCGAATGACAATGAAGCCATCGAGAATACTCCCTGAATGATCATCGGAATCGTACATACGATAAGAAGTCCGATAGCACCGATGAATACGAGGCTCTTTAAGATGCTGTTGAAATAGTCTGCGGTAGGTCTTCCCGGTCTGATACCCGGAACAGCTCCACCCTGCTTCTTGATATTTTCCGATACTTCGTTGGGGTTAAATGTGATAGATGTATAGAAGTATGCAAAAGCAACGATCATAACAACATATAACAGATAACCGAGACTGATGTACCAGTCATAGCCGCTTCTGAACCAGCAGCTGGGGCTTAAGAACTGCAGTATCTTGATTGCAACTGTACTCTTTGTGCTGAAGAACTGACCAATTATCGAGGGCAGTGACAGCAACGATGATGCAAAGATTACAGGAATAACTCCGGCTGTATTTACTTTAAGCGGTATGGACGAGCTCTGTCCGCCTATCATCCTTCTTCCGACAGTCTTCTTTGAATATAAAACGGGGATCGGTCTTGTACCGTCCTGAAGATATATTACGAATACTGTTACGGCAAGAATTATGGCA
>CADAQV010000005.1 GCA_902790095.1 uncultured Lachnospiraceae bacterium
CAGCATCGCGTATTCCGCGGAGGACTGGGCTTTGGAGATGCCGCTCAGCTCCACGAACATCTTAATCGATTCCGGCGTAAAGCCGCGCCGCCTCAGCCCGGAGATGGATACAAGGTCTAAATTGTTGTCTATGATCACGGATGGAAACTGTATAAAAATGGCGCTTGATGGCGGGATCTTTACAGTCTCGTGCACCTGTCCGGGCCACACCAAAAGAACGTCGCCGGCGCATAAAGAAAAAAGCCTGCCGCCGACGCGGTATTTACATCCGTCCTTGGTTGCAATGGTAAACTCGGCGGCATTGTGCCAGTGCGGGGGGAAGGTCTCGGGGCTTCCCGTATCCGTCACGGTGATGGCCGAAGGAGAACCGAAATATATTTTTTCATTTCCGATGTTATTGTTTTCCATGTAAAAATTATAACAAAATATGGGCAAAAGTCAACAAATATATAATTCCAATTTCCATACGAAATCATTAGAATATAGCAAAACAGAGAATGCGGCTTTCGCGGACGCAGCGCAAAAATACAGCAGGATATCATGAAAAAGGATGCAAGAAATCAGGGTATTAAGTACAGGCAATAACAACACACAATAAATATAAAGGAAAACATGAACGAAATCACCATAAAAAAAGAAAAGAAAAAAGTTACAGATCTTACAAAGGGAAAGCCGTTAAAACTGATCCTTTCATTTTACTGGCCGCTCCTTTTGACAAGCATGCTCCAGCAGTTTTATAATTTTGCAGACACATGGATCGTGGGCAAGGGCCTCGGAGATGACGCGCTTGCGGCCGTGGGAAACATGGGCTCGCTTTTTTTCCTCATAGTCGGATTCTCCTTTGGAATAGCGAACGGCTTTGGAATAATGATAGCTCAAAGCTACGGCGCGGGAGATATGGAGGAATTAAAACACAGGCTTGCGGGCATAATAGAGCTTGGCATCATAATAGCATTATGGCTCACACTGTTAAGCGTTATATATCTTCCCACGGTCTTAAGGCTCCTAAGGACGGATGAGCTGATATTTGAGGACAGCTTAAGATACGGATACGTGATATTCGGTGGCCTGGCATCGGCCATCTGCTACAATATTTCGGCCGCGGTATTAAGAGCTTTGGGCGACAGCAAAACACCTCTTAAAGCGATAATAGTTTCCTCGGTCGTAAATGTTTCGCTAAACAGCCTCTTTATATTCGGATTTCATATGGGAGCAGAGGGCGTCGGAATCGCGACCATCTGCGCACAGGTGATATCCGCTGCCTTTTGTATCAGCCGCCTTAAAAAGATATCGTTTATAAAACTTGAAAAAAGGCATTTCAAAAACGGCGCGAATGTATTTCTGGACCTTCTAAAGAATGGTCTGCCGATGGCTCTGATGAATTCCATAACGGCCGTTGGCTGCATGGTGGTTCAGTATTTCATAAACGGTTACGGCGTTGTATACACGGCGGCTTATGCTGCCTGCAGCAAATATCTCAACCTGTTCATGAACCCCGCAAGTACCGCAGGAAGTGCCATGAGCGCATACACCGGTCAGAATTACGGTGCAAGAGAATACGGCAGGATAAAAGAAGGCCTGAAAGTCTGCCTCGGCATATCTGCGTGTGCATATCTGCTTTTGGGAAGCCTTTTGGTTTTTGCGCCGAGTATGCTTGCAGGAATCCTTTTAAGCGGAACCGAACAGATAGAGCTGGTATGCGGATTCCTCCCCAAATGCGGGGCCATGCTCATTTTCGTCGACTTCCTCTTTGTGTTCAGGTCGGCCGTGCAGGGGATGGGAAAACCCTTGCTGCCCATGATCTCCGGCATCGCCGAAATGATCATAAGAATATTCATCATATCGTTTTTCATGGAACGGATCGGCTTTGACGCTGCGGCGTATGCGGAAATAGGCGCATGGGTCGGAGCCTGCCTGATAAACGCTTTTGCGTTAATGGCTTTTCTGGCACCGTTTTTCCGGAAAAAACAGGACACCTGCGCGCTGCGCGCAATGTAAGCATCTGATAGAGAAAGAACAAAAGGAACAGTAAAGATGATTATGAATGAGAAATTACCGTCCATACGCATCGACCAGACAGGATACGCCTCCGGCCTTCCCGTTCAGGTCGCAGCCCTTAAAGGGGGAACATTAAACGTGTTTGACGCCGAAGGAAAGCTTGTTAAAAAGATAGACGGCGTAACACCTGTATTTGATCAGGCTTCCGAAGATAAGGTCTGCATCTGCGATATCGGGATTTTATACGAAGGCGATTACATGCTCGAATGCGGCGGAGAAACAAGAAAGATATCCGTCAAAAAAGACCCCTGGCAAAGCGTTACCAATGCGCTTATAAAGGGCCTATATTTCCAGCGCTGCGGCTGCGAACTCAAGGAAAAATATGCCGGCAGATTCACACACCCGGCCTGCCACATTGCGCCCGCCGCGCTATGGGAAGATAAAAATGTAAAACTTACCGTGACCGGAGGCTGGCATGACGCCGGCGATTACGGAAAATACGTCGGCCCCGGTGCGGTGACCGCCGCGCACATGATATATGCATACATGCTCTGCCACAAAGGATGCGAGGATAGGATAAACATCCCCGAATCAGGAAACGGCGCCCCCGACATCTTAAACGAAGCCAGATACGAGATAGAATGGCTTTTGAAGATGCAAAGAGAGGACGGAGCTTTTTATCACAAGCTTACAAAGGCGCAGTTTGCTCCCTTTATAATGCCCCAGGATGATCTTATGCAGGAATACCTCATGCCCGTTTCGCACTGCGCGACAGCGGCGGCATGTGCCCTCCTTGCCCTTGCCTACAGGGCTTACGCGAAGATCGATCCGGTATTTGCGTTTAAGCTGATATCTGCTTCAGTAAGGGCTGCAGAATGGCTCGATGCAAACCCCGGGTTTGTTCCTTTTTCAAATCCCGAAGGCGTAAGGACAGGCCAGTACGGAGACGGAAATGTAAATGACGAACTCTTCTGGGCTTCGTGCGAACTCTTTGCATCCACAGGGGAGACAAAATATTTAAAGGCTGCCGAAAAGTATTACTCGCAAGGCTTAAATCTCACAGAATACGGCTGGTCAGATGTCAGCGGCCTTGGCGCTGTCTGCTGCCTCTTTGTTTTAAAGGAAAAAGCGGGAGAGATACTGTATGACAGACTCAAAGAAGAATATACAGAAAAATGCAGAAGGATAGGCGCGATCTCCAAAAGCTCCGGCTACGGCACCGCCCTTGCCCCCGACAAGTATTCATGGGGAAGCATTCTCCACATCATGGGAAATGCAATGAGCATGATTCTTTATGAAATGCTCACCGGCGACACCTCCCTAAGAAACGCCGTCCTTTTGCAGTGGCATTACGCCCTCGGCCTCAATGCACTCGACACCTGCTTTGTCACCGGCTTTGGAGAAAGGCCCGTCATGAACATACACCACCGGCCCTCCGGCGCGGACGGCATTACAGACCCCGTGCCCGGCCTCATCTCCGGCGGCCCCAACAAATATCATCCCTATCCCCAGACAAGAGAAAGACTCGCGGACACACCCCCCGCCAAGTATTTCCTCGACGAGACCATGTCCGCGGATACAAACGAGATCGCTATATATTGGAATTCGCCCGCAATTTTTGTGGGGGCATTCTTTGCGGCGCTTTGTAAGTGAATTAAATATCCCTCACTACCGTCTTATACACCTTCGCAAATATACAGCATGCCACAGCAGTATTGATCACATCCGCCACGATCTGCGACATCACAAGACCGTTAAGGCCCATTGCGGTATTCATTATCAGCATTATCGGGATGATGATCACAAGATGCCTGATAAGTGCGAGCAGGAACGAAATCTTTCCCTTGTTCACCGCGTTCAGGTAGTTGGTGATGATGTACCCAACCAGCATAAGCGGCAGGGCGGCGCAGCGGCCTTTAAGAAAGTCCACGCCGAAAGATACGGTCGATTCATCGGAGATGAAAAGCGACACGAACATGTTCGGAAAGAGCCAAAACAGCAGCGCGGTTACCGCGGAAAGGCATATCACGGTAACAGAAGTCAGCTTTAAAAAGCTGTCCATGCGGCCCCGGTTCTTGGCCCCGAAATTGTATGCGACAAGCGGAACCATTCCGAAACAAATGCCAAGGCCGATGTAGATGGGGATCCTTTCAAGCTTTAAAACAATGCCCATCGCGGCAAGCTCTATATCGCCGTAATCGGCGGCAAGCTTGTTAAGAAGTATCGTTACAAGATCATACAAAAATATGGCAACCGCGGCCGGAACGCCGACCGAAAAAAGCGAACGCAGCTGATCGCCCGCGGGCTTTTCTATCTTCCTTGGAAGCTGCAGAACGGTCTTGTCCTTAAGTTTAATAAATACGATCACAAAATATACAGCCGAAATAAGGTTTGACAGCATGGTCGCGATTCCCGCGCCCAAAACCTCGCTGCCCTCAGGCAGTATCATGAACATAAACAACGGGTCAAGCCCGATATTTATAAGGTTTCCGATAATGACCCCAAGCCCGGCAAGCGTAGAGTAGCCCGTGTTTCTTATCAGCATCGGCATGCACATTGAAAGCACAGTCGGTATCCCGCCGATGATCGTCGTCGCCATAACATACTGCTTTGCGTACTTAAGCGTCTCATCGCTCGCACCAAGAAGCTTTAACAAAGGCTCAACAAATATCAGCAACAGTATCGAAAAAACAAAAGTACATATGATAGACATCGCCACACTGTATGATGAAACTTTCTTTGCATCTGCGGTGTTTTTTTCGCCGATGAGCCTCACCATCAGGCTCCCGCCGCCCACGCCGAAAACATTCGCAATGGCGACAACAAACATGTACACCGTCAGCGCCAGCGACGACGCGCCCATCATATACGGATCATTCGTCCTCCCGATAAACCACGTGTCCGCAAGGTTATATAAAAGTATCACCATCTGGCTCGCAATCGTCGGAAGAGCCAGAAGTATCAGCGCCTTCCTCGGGCGCATTTTTTCAAAGAGTTCGTTTTTCTTGTTTTCCATAAATTACCTGATTTCCCATCCGCAAATTTCGCATGCAGACTAAAAGATAGTAGCATATATAGAGGAGAAAAACAAGAAAACCGGCAATTTTTATCAAAATTATATGCTAGTAAAATTCACAATAATCTGCTATCATAACAGTTAAGAGCAAGAAAGGTTAAATTAATTAAAATGAGACCGCATAAAGAGATAAAATTAGAGACGATAGCAAAAGAGCTGGGGATCTCCGTGGTGAGTGTGTCGAACGCTCTTCGGGGAAAGAGCGGGGTCAGCCCGGAGCGCAGGAAAACCATAGTGGAATGCGCCGAGAGGCTGGGCTTCGATCTGTCGTCGTACAAAAAAGCAGAGGAAAAGCAGGAAGAAAGCCGGGCGAGCGCAGCGGGCAATCAAAACATGCTGATAGGCGCGATAATCTCAAAGAGATATATTTCCGTGGGCTCGTCCTTTTACTGGGAGATGTATCAGAAAATGGCGTATGCGGCATCGCTTCGCAACTGTTTCACGACGCTGGAGATGGTGGACGACGAGGGCGAGATCTATGTGCCGATGATCCTTTCGCAAAAAGAGGTCGACGGGGTGATAATCATCGGGCCGATGAAAGAAAATTTCCTGAAATTTACTCTCGACAACGCGTCATGTCCTGTGATACTTATGGACCAGCAGATAGCATACGGCAAGTATTCGTCGGTTCTTTCGGGAAATTACTATGGGATGTACCGTTCAACGCGGGAACTTGTCCGCGCGGGGCATAAAAACATCGCTTTTGTGGGCGATATTGAAGAGTCAAGAAACACTATAGACAGGTATTACGGCTTTAAAAAGTGCATGCGCGAGAGCGGGCTCAAGGTAAGACGCGACTGGATAATACCGGGCCGGGACAGGGAGACGGGGCGTCCGGAGTTAAAGCTTCCGGATGAAATGCCCACGGCATTTGCCTGCAGCAGCGATTTTGTCGCGGGCATTTTATACACAGAACTGCAAAAAAGAGGCCTGAGGGTACCGGAGGATATTTCCATAGCCGGGTACGACGACTATCTTGTAGGGAATCCGCTTTCAGGGCACCTTACGACATACCATGTGGATATGGATGCCATGGCCAGATGCGCGATAAAACTCGTTATTCGGGAATGCGATGACAGTTCTGCGGCCGGCGTCATATACGAGATAGATTCCGACGTGGTTATAAGAGATTCTATAAAAAGACCGAAAGAATAAGATATGAAGAATGAAGTTACGTTAAATGATATAGCAAAAAAGCTGGGCGTGAGCTCGGCAGCCGTTTCAAAGGCGCTTTCGGGAAAAGAAGGCGTGGGCGAAGAGCTTAAAAGAAAGATCCTTGAAGAAGCAAGGAAAATGGGTTACAGGACAAAGACTAAAAATTTTCCTGCAAAGAATATGACGATCGGTGTCGTTGCATCAGAACGCTTCCTTAAGGAAAGCGGGGCTTACTACTGGAGGCTCTACAGCGAGATATCTCTTGTTGCAAACGAAAAAGGCCATCTTACAATTCTTGAAGTGGTCGGCGACGAGGATGAAAAAAAGCCGGAATGTCCCAAGCTTATAAAGCATTCCAAGGCAGATGCACTGATAGTTCTCGGGGCATTCGATGCGAGATATCTGAAGCTTCTCAATAAGGAAGCGGGCTGCCCGCTTTTGGCATTGGACTCTGTGCCGGAGTTTGTAAAAGGCGATGCCGTTACGGCCGACAATATAACCGGCGGTTTTAAGATGACAGAGTATCTTATAAACGCCGGCTTTGAAAGAATAGGATATGTCGGAACGCTTCGCACAACGCCGAGCATAGACGACCGCTATGTCGGATATTTCAAGGCAATGCTTTTTCACGGTAAGAAGGCGGACCCTAAGTGGATCATCCGCGACCGTGACGAAGAAACAGGATATGTGGATGCCGAAGGCTGTTTTGAAATGCCCGCAAAAGAGGATATGCCGAATGCTTTCTTTTGCAACAGCGATTATAGCGCCCAGATAATGATAGGCAAGCTTAGGGGCATGGGCTACAAGGTGCCGAAAGACATTTCAATAGTCGGATTTGACCATTTTCTTCCAGAAAAGACGGAAAACATCAGTCTGGTCACATATGAAGTAGACCTTCGTGAAATGGCAAGAGAGGTGGTAAAACTTTTGGACCAGCGCATCGCAGACCCAACCATGCCATACCATACCGTGATCGTTCGCGGTAAGCTTATAAAAGGTAATTCGGTGTTACTGGCTACATAGATTCCGGTATTGTGCCGGGGTATAACCGGTGATCTTTTTGAAGATCCTTGTAAAATTGTTGATATCGTAAAAACCAACACGGCTGCTGATCTCCTGAACGGTAAAAGAGGAGCTCAGCAGCATTCTTTTTGCGTTTTTCACCCGCGCATTGTTTAGATCGCGCATGGGCGGAACGCCGAAAAACAGGCGGTATTCCCTGCAGAGCTTAAATTTGTCCACCTTGAAAAGATCCTCAAAAAACTGCAGTGACAGAGGCTTTGAATAATTCATCACGATCGAATCGTGCATGGAGGAAATGTATGCAGGTATCGGCGCGGTCGCAGAAGGCCTAAGGTCATCCGACAGACCATCATGCGGACGGCAGAGATAATAGTCCGTAAGTATCCTTGTAATAAGAAGATGCGCGTAAAGCATTTCTTTTTTACCCAAATTTTCCGGAACAAGAAACAGCTGTTCAAGCGTAAGAGAATCCGAAGATGTATCATAGGGCCTTACGGGAAGAGGATCGCTTGCCGGGGTCAGATAAGCTGAAAGATCGCCTTCAACAAAGAAATATCGAAAAGCGGCTATGGATGATCTTATTTTCAGGCTTGCCCCTTCCGATAAGGAAAGGAAACAGAAATGTCCGGTGTCAAGCTCTGAGTTCAAAGAGCCTGCATCCACGGTCAAAGAACCGGAGATACAATATAGTAGAAGAGCGGCCTCACAGGACGGAACGGACATATCGAAAGGAAGGCTACAGACTGCCTCGCCGCCGGCCGTAAGACGCAGTATATTGTCAGCCGGTTTTGCGTACGTTACAAATCTCTTGAATCTGCCCGGTCTGTCATTTTTAAAAGTGCTTAAGATCGATATTTTTCTTAATTCCAAAAACAAGTCGTCAAGTCGTTCGTCCATAATCTCCCCCTCTTAAATTAATCACATTAAATTAAGTTAAATTAACCAATAATAACCCCTGTTTATGGTTTGCCCTGCAGAATATGATAGCAAAAACTGCATATAAATTCAAGCGCAAATTTGATTAATGCAAGATTGTATGACTTTTCGCAAGAATATACGATTGATTATCGCTGGAAAAAAAGTATAATTAAAATCGTTAGGCAAACACAGATTAATTTAAGTATTTTGAGCCAGGGCCCGACTTAAAATATTTGGGTTACAAGTGAATACAACTTATGTATTAGGAGGAGAAAAATGAAAAAAAGAGGTTTAACCTTATTCATGTCTGCTATGCTCGCAGCAACTGCAGTGGCAGGATGCAGCTCTTCATCATCTAAGAATGAAGAGAGCACAGCGGCAACAAAGGGAACATCGGATGCAACGGTTGCATCTACAGAAGGTAAAGGAAGTGACAGTACAAACGGTCCGATGTCATACGGCTCCATCGTTCTTGGGGAGACAGGAAAAGACATCAAGACTACCATCAAGTTCATCCATCACAAGACCGACAGAGAAGCAGACGGAACCATCGCTAAGTTCATCGAAGAGTTTAACAAGGTTTATCCCGATATCAAAGTCGAGACAGAAGGCATCACAGACTATGCCGAAGATTCACTGCTTAGACTTAACGGCAAGGACTGGGGCGAGGTAATGTTCATCCCCTCTATCGACAAGGCAAATCTTTCAGATTACTTTGAGCCTTGGGGTACTGTAAGTGAAATGGACAAGTACATCAACTTCGCAGACAACCAGTCAAAGAACGATCTTTGCTACGGTATCGGTTACATGGCAAACGCACAGGGCGTTTTGTACAACAAGAAGGTATTTGCAGATGCAGGTGTAACATCTATTCCCAAGACTCCCGATGAGTTCATCGCTGCTCTTAAGGCGGTTAAGGAAAAGACAAGTGCCATCCCGCTCTACACAAACTTTGCGGCAGGCTGGACAATGGGCGCATGGGATGCTTACCTTGGCTCTGTAGCTTCAGGCGACACAAAGTGGATGAACCAGAAGTTCGTTCATACAAAGGAGCCTTTCAAGGATAACGGCGACGGAACAGGCCCTTATGCTCTTTATAAAATGCTTTACGATGCAGTTCAGCAGGGTCTCATCGAAGATGATTATACCACTACAGACTGGGAGAGCTGCAAGGGTAGGATCAACAAGGGAGAGATCGCAACGATGGTACTCGGATCATGGGCTATCATCCAGATGAAGGAAGCCGGTCCGAATCCCGATGATATCGGCTACATGCCTTTCCCTATCACTGTTAATGGCAAGCAGTACGCAACGGCAGGCCCCGACTATCAGTACGCAGTAAACAAGTTCTCTTCAGATGAGAAGAAGCTTGCAGCTCAGATCTTTGTAAAGTGGATGGTTGAGGAATCAGGCTGGTGTGATGCTGAAGGCGGTTATCCTGTGTCTAAGACAGCAAAGACTTCATTCGCGTTTGATGGTGTGGAAGTAGTAGTTGATGAGCCCGCACTTGCAGGAGAAGAAGATCTCTTAAATCAGATGAATGCTGAATCGGATCTCAACTTCAACGCCAGCGGAAACATCAAGATCCAGGATATCATCACAAATGCATTCAACGGCACAAAGACGTTTGATGATATCATGAAAGACTGGACCAAGAAGTGGAACGATGCTCAGGATGAGCTTGGAATAGAGGTTCTTTACTGATAGATCATTACTATACTTATTGCGGAGCCGGAGAGCACTACGTTTGTGTCCTCCGGCTCTGCGGGTAAAAAGAGCCTGAATTCAGGCCCAAAAAGTAGAGGAATAGAAAATGGAAGAGAATATAAAGAAAAAATTAGATCTTAAAACCTACTTTCATACCACAAAAGGTCGTCAGTTGGTAACTCTTATATGCTTTTCTTTTGTGCCGCTTTTGCTTCTGATCGTTTTCACATATTACCCATTTGTGCAGATGGTCGGTTTCAGCTTCTTCAAAATGAAATATATCGGCGCAAAAGAATTTGTCGGCTGGAAAAACTTCGTGAAAGTCTTTTCCGAGCCCGAATACTTCAGCTCGCTTAAGCTCAGCTTCTTTTATATGGCCGGTTCGCTTTTGCAGCTTGCTATAGCTCTTTATCTTGCGACCATTTTAAGCTTTAAGGTAAAGGGAGGAAACGTTTTTAAAGGTTTCATGTTCTTCCCGTTCCTTATAAACGGTATCGCCGTCGGTTTCATCTTCAAATTCTTCTTCACAAGAGGATTTGTTTTTGATACCGTTCTCGGCTGGTGCGGTTTCGACCTTGAAAACCTTCCCTACTGGCTCAGAGACCAGTCCATAAACAACTGGTCCCTCGTAGGTACCAGCGTGTGGAGATATTTCGGACAGAACATGGTACTCTTTATAGGTGCCATAATGTCGGTCGATGCAAATCTTTATGAAGCAGCAATGCTTGACGGATGTAACAGATTCCAGCAGTTCATACACATCATTCTGCCAAACATCCGTACAGTTTTAGTGTTAAATGTAATTCTTTCCATCACCGGATCTTTGAGCGCATTCGAACCGCCGTATGTTATCACCAGCGGCGCGAACGGTACGGCAACATACTTTGTAAAGATGCATGAAGTCGCGCACACCTCGCAAAAAGTCGGTCAGGCTTCGGCCATGGCTGTCGTGCTTTTGGTCATCATCATCTTTGCGACCGTCCTTCAGAAGCTGTTCTTTAAGTATGCTTTCAAGAACGTGGAAGATGACAGCTACAGCGCTAAGAGAAGAAATAGAAGAAGGAGGGCATTTTAAATGAACAAGAGAAAAAAGAAGATAACGCCCGCAAGAGCGGCTTCCGGGTTCGTTAAGTATTTTTCACTTACGTTTTTTGCATTTATCGCCCTTCTACCTTTAGTGTCGGTGCTCATCACCGCACTTAAAAACAACGAGGAATATGCGAGCACAAATGTAATGTCGCTGCCCTCAAAAATCAATTTCGCAAACTTTGCGGACGCATTTACTACCGCAAACATGGGGCGTGCATTCATCAATTCAACCATAATACTTGTATTTGTCCTTCTCATATCGACCTTGCTCGGAACGCAGATCGCTTATGTTTTGAACAGATTCAAGTTCAAGGGAAACGCAGCCATAAGAAACCTGTTCCTCTTTGCGACACTCATCCCCGGCATAGCCATGCAGGTATCCGTTTATGAGATCATGACAAATCTCGGGCTCATCAACAAGCTTTACGGATACATCATCCTTATGTGCGGAACCGACGTTATCTCGATCTATGTATATCTGCAGTATTTCGAAAATCTGCCCACATCACTCGACGAATCGGGCGTTATAGACGGAGCCGGATATTTCAGAATATACAGATCGATCCTCCTCCCTCTTTTAAAACCGGCCATCGTAACAAGCTGTATTTTAAAAGGCGTCGGAACATACAACGAGTATTACTGCGCAAACCTGTATCTCCAGGACAAAAAGAATTATTCAACCGTAGCGACATCGCTTTACACATTCGTAGGCCCCCTGGGCAGCCAGTACAACATGATATGCGCGGGCGTTATCATATCACTCTTGCCCGCACTTATAGTTTTTCTCGTCTGCCAGAAGCAGATATATGCGGGCCTCACGGCAGGCTCTGTAAAGGGTTAAAAGGACAGTCTTATGGGAAATCGATTTGACGGAACAGATCCGTTCAGCTTTTTTATGACAAAAGTATTTGATGCAGCGGTAGTGTCGATAATGACACTGCTGCTGTGCATCCCCGTGTTTACCGCAGGCGCGGCACTTACCGCTGCCTGCGCCTTCTTCATGAAGATGCAGAAAAATAACGAAGGCCCCGTCGTGGCATCATACTTTAAGCTCTTTAAAGAAAACCTTAAAGAGTCGCTTGCAGGCTGGCTTTTCCTGCTCGCCATAGGCGCGGTACTTTTCTTCGAACTCTACATCATAAGAGGGCAGGGGGAAAATGGGAGCCTTATGTACGGCCTTATGATAACCGTCCTCGTTATCTACGCCGTGTACCTGCAGTGGTATTTCTGCGAAAGGGCAAGATTTAACGAAACTGCAGTGACAGGAATCGCAAACAGCGCGAAATTTTTCTTGTGTTTCCTGCCTCTTGATATCATCTGCGGCGTTTACATAGCCCTTTTGACAGCCGGATTTATTGCCTTCCCCATGCTTATGATCATCATCCCCTTCTTCGGCATTGCGATGTTTTTATACATCCCAAGCTTTTTGATCGGCAAAAAGATAGACCGCTACATCGCCGAAAGAGGCCTTGCAAAAGAAGAGGAGCCGGCAGAAGAGATGCCTGCTTCCGGCCGCAGGTACGACTATAAAGGAGCCCTCGCCGGCTTTGCCGTCCTTGCAGCAGCCGCTATAGCCGTTATCTGCATAGACTTTTCAGGCAAAGCCCCCGTGCTTAACATTGCCGTCGTAAACAGCTATCACGCCGACGGCCGTACCGACTCCGACATCGAAAAAAGCATCTTACAGACCTCGGACACACTCGATGCCGAAAAAGAGTCCATCAGCTACGACAGCCTCTACCAGATCGCCTACAATGACGGCGAAAAAGTTTACCGGTCCACCGCCGCCAACCAGTCCTACTACGACAAGTTTTTCCTCGCCATCCGCGGCGGCCGTATAGACATCGCCATCATCCCCGAAAGCTTCTTAAACTACTGCGACTCCCTTGGCGAAGTCTACGACGGCGATGCCATCGACATCACCGGCACCTCCTTCCTTTCTCGGACCGGCATCGAATTCGTCGGCGACAACGCCGGCGAGCGCGCCTTTATAATCCTCCCTTCCGGCAGCAAATACCGCGAGAACGCCCGGAAATTCGTAGAAGAGCGCTTTTTCTGACGCGGGGGAGTTTCTAGCGTCAGATTTTTTATTGCATAAAATCTCAAATAATGTATACTATTATCATAAAATGAGACTCTCGGAAAAAACTCTTCGCTTCGCTCAGAGATTTTCTGATCAAACAGCCGCAAGCGTCCGGCTGGCGGACTGCCACGATTGCTTCGCAATCTTGGCATACCCCGGGACGGAGTCGGGGTCTCAAAAAAAGGAGAGAACACATGAACTGGAGACTATTCTTAGGTCTTGCTTTTGTAACAGTGGGAATCATCTTTATGGTAATAGCAGCCCCAAACACATTGAGTTACCTTAAAGAGCCGATAGAAGTCACTTCAAGACAGGAAGTAGAGACGCTAATGCCGGGGGACCATGTCACGTTTGACATCAAGATGGCGTATGACTGCATTATAAGCCAGATAACAACAAAGACAAGAAGCGGCGTGACGACGAGCAGGGGCGAGACGGCGCGCTATTACCTGATCCCGTTTTTAAAGCCGGCAAAGGAGATCGCTTCAACGGATGACCTGAAAGGTCTTAAAGCGGGCGATCATGTCACACTCGACATGAAGATGGCTATGGGCTGCATACACACCGAAAAGTCCACCAAGTTCAATCACTGGAATGATGATGCGAGCAGATACTACCTTGTTCCGTTTATGAACAGCGACGAGACGAAACTCGAGTCGTATGCAACGGTCAAGTTTTACGATAAGAAGTTTGAAGCCGCAGAGGATGCCTGCAAGATCTTTGATGAATACTGGCAGGACAAGAGCATTCCTTATCCCAAAGAGACCATCGTCCTCGTTGACGGCATCATAACGCCCATGGACGAGGAGCTCACCGAAAAGGTAGATGAGTATTCGGGCAGCGACTTTATGGATCATCAGTACATCGACACAAACAAGGGAGATGAGGTGCTCGATGCGATGATAACGGTAAAGGTGGGCAAGTACCAGTGCGGCCTCGCCGAAAGGGCGGTCTCGAGATATTCTTCGTACAAAGCCGGATCTATCAATGCCCCCGAAGATGTCCTTATTAAGGTAGATGGCATAGTCTGCGATATGGATGATAGCGAGCGTAGTTATATAACGAGCTATATAAACGAAGAAGATCAAACAGGATATTATGTAAAAGATTTATATGTAAAAATGCCGGGCAAGTATACGACGTTCATATTTTTCGGCGTCGGAGCAGGCATTTTCCTTCTTGGCGTTATATTCGTCATTTTGTTTGTGAAATACAGAAAGAGGAAAAAGAACGCGCCCGCGCCCGAAACGCCTGTATATACACCCATGCAGTTTGCACCCGACAGATCCGCCGCCGCAAAGCAGGAGGTAGATAAGTACGCCGCGCAGATGCAGGAACCTCAGCCCGCACCCGCAAGGCCCGCATCCGATACAAAGCAGGAGATCACCTGGACCCTCCGCGTGACTGACACCGAACATAAAGTGGAAGATGTATACAAACTCAAATCAAACCTTTACAGCTACTTAAGCGACGTATCCATGGGCCGCGAAGAATTCATAGTTCTTTCGCCTTCTGTGCCAGTCGGCGGAGTATCCTGCGTTCAAGTCGCCCGCGAAAAGGATGGATTCTACTTCCATGTTGAAGCCGTCCTCACCGAAAAAGGCGCAAACGGCCGCGCTAAAATAATGTGCAAAGACAGGGCTCTTACCGTAGATTCGCAGAATATCCTTGTTACGTTCTATCAGGAGCACAAGGTAGATATAACCGGCTGGAGCGAGCTTGGGTGGTAGGCACGCACTCCCTCAAAAACTCAATATACCTCTCCGTCAGCTGCGAGGGCGGGAAACCGGCCCGCAAAATATACCCGATCTCCATATAATCATCGACTTTAAGCGGCTTTGCCACAATGTTGGGGCCGTTAAGCTCCTCGCTTATCACGCCGCTGCAGATGGTGTAGCCGTTAAGGCCGATAAGCATGTTAAAAAGAGTCGCGCGGTCGCAGACGATAAGCTCTTTGTCGCAGTCGACGGTGCTTAAGATCTCTTCTGAAAAATAGAATGAGTTATGGCTTCCCTGTTCGTAGGAAAGTCTCGGAAAAGGCCTCAGATCTTCCAAAGACAGGGCCTTTTTCTTTGCAAGAGGGGAGTCTTTTCCCACAAACACGTGGGGCTTTGCGGTAAAGAGCTTCTCAAAAACAAGGTCGTTGTCACGAAGAGTTTTCTTAATGATGGTCTCATTAAAGCTGTTCATGTAAAGTATACCGATCTCGCTGCGAAGATGCGCCACGTCATCAATTATGTCATATGTCTGCGTCTCGCGCATGTGGAATTCATATTTGTCGCCGCCATACTCCCTAAGAAGCTTTACAAACGCCTCTACCGCAAAGGAATAGTGCTGCGCCGAAACTCAGAAACGCTGCTTGCCCTTCGATTTCCCTTTGTACCTTTCGCCAAGCAGGTTCGCCTGCTCTAAAATCTGTCTTGCATATCCCAAAAATTCATCGCCTTCCGGCGTCAGCTCGACCCCCTTATTCCCGCGCACAAAAATGGTTATACCGTATTCCTTTTCAATCTCATGAATGGAAGATGTGAGTGAGGGCTGCGCTATATACAGCCTTTTTGCGGCCTCGGTTATGTTGCCCGTCTCGGCCACAGTATGTATATATTGAAGCTGTTTAAGTGTCATAAAAAATCCCTCCCTAAGATAGATTACCACCGCATTATACCATATTCCATAGATAAAATCTATAGCAAACATCAAATTTTAAATATTTTATATTTCGAAATGCCTCTGCTATACTGCGGTCAAACTTAAGAAAAAGGGAGAAAAAATATGCAGACATCGGTAATAGGATATCCTAGAATAGGAGAGAACAGAGAGTTAAAATTTGCCTCTGAAAAGTACTTTAAGGGCGAGATTAGTGAGGCAGAGCTTTTCGAAACGGCTAAAAGTCTTCGCCTTGCGCACGCAAAAAGCCAGAAGGATGCGGGAATAGATTTCATTCCGTCAAACGACTTTTCATTTTATGACGGCCTTCTTGACGCCGCATTTCTTCTTGGAATAGTTCCTGAAAGGTATAAAAAGCTAGACCTGTCGGGTCTTGACACCTACTTTGCAATGGCAAGGGGCTATCAGGGCGAAAAGGGCGATGTAAAGGCCCTTGCCATGAAAAAATGGTTCAACACCAACTATCACTACATCGTTCCCGAACTTGACGACGAAACGGTAATAAAGCTTACCGGCACAAAGATATTTGACGAATACGCCGAATTAAAGGCAGAAGGCATAGATACAAAGCCCGTTATCACAGGAGCATATACGCTTCTTTCACTTTGCAGATACTTAGGAAAGAAGTCAAGAGAAGACCGCGTCGCAGAGATTATCGAGGCATACAAAGAGATCATTTCACGTCTCGAGACCCTCGGTGCAAAGTGGGTACAGATAGACGAGCCCGCTCTCGTAAAAGACCTCAACGAAGAGGACAAGTATTTCCTCACAAGGCTCTACCGCGGAATACTTGCAGGCAAGGGAAACGTAAAAATCCTGCTTCAGACCTATTTCGGAGATGTAAGAGATGTTTACGAGATACTTGCCGCCCTTCCCTTTGATGGTATCGGCCTAGATTTCCTTGAAGGAAAGCAGACAGTAAGCCTTATAGAAAAGAACGGTTTCCCCGCGGACAAGATCCTCTTTGCAGGCCTTGTAAACGGCAAGAACATCTGGAAAAACAATTACGCAAAGACCCTTGCCATGCTTGACGAGTTAAAGAACAAAGGAATAAACACCGTTCTTTCCACATCCTGCTCGCTCCTTCACGTGCCCTACACCCTCGAAGCGGAAAAGAATCTCGCAGATGATGTAAAACTCCATTTTGCCTTTGCAAAAGAGAAGTTAGCAGAGCTTACAGAGATAGCATCTCTTGCAGAAGATTCCGCAAGAACTGAGGCAGAAAGCTATATTAAAAACGCAGCCGTATTCGCATCAAAAAGGGACTGCACAGATGAAGCCGTACAAATAAGACTTGCCGAAATAAAGAAAGAGGATTACACAAGGCTCCCCGCAAGAAGCGAAAGACAAAAGCTTCAGAAGGCCGCCCTTGCACTCCCCGCATTCCCCACGACCACAATAGGCTCCTTCCCCCAGACAGCGGACGTAAAAAAGAACAGGTCCCTTTTCAAAAAAGGCGAGATAAGCGAGGAACAGTACAAAGATTTCAACCGCAAAAAGATAGAACGCTGCATAAAATGGCAGGAGAGCATCGGCCTTGACGTCCTTGTCCACGGTGAATACGAAAGAAACGACATGGTCGAATACTTCGGCGAAGCGCTTTCGGGTTACATCTTCACCGAAAAAGCCTGGGTACAGTCATACGGCACCAGATGCCTTAAGCCGCCCATCATCTGGGGAGATATAAGCAGGAAAAAGCCTATTACGGTCGAATGGTCCGTATACGCCCAGTCACTCACAAAAAGGCCCGTAAAAGGCATGCTCACAGGCCCCGTAACCATCTTCAACTGGTCCTTCCCCAGAGAAGATATAAGCATCAAAGAGTCGATGACCCAGATAGCCCTTGCCATAAGAGACGAAGTCCTTGACCTTGAAAAGAACGGAATCCGCATCATACAGATAGACGAAGCCGCCTTAAGAGAAAAGCTTCCCTTAAGAAGATCCGACCGCTACAGCGAATATCTTGATTTTGCCATTCCCTCATTCCGCCTCGTGCACAGCGGCGTCAAAGCCGACACACAGATCCACACCCACATGTGCTACAGCGAGTTTACCGACATCATCCCCGCCATCGACAATATGGACGCCGATGTCATAACCTTCGAGGCTTCAAGATCAGACCTCCTCATCTTAGACGCCCTCAAAAAGCACAACTTTGAGACCGAAGTCGGCCCCGGCGTGTACGACATCCACTCACCCCGCATCCCTTCCGTAGAAGAGATAGTATCAGCTTTGCAGAAGATGCGCGAAAAACTTCAAGATGAAAAACTCTGGGTCAACCCCGACTGCGGCTTAAAGACCAGAGGCGAGGAGGAAACAAAACAAAGTCTCATAAACCTTGTAAATGCAGCAAAGGAAATAAGAAAGATCGGATAGGCACTGCATGCTTATGCTTTTGCCGCGCAGGAAGGGGCCGTTTTTTACGGCCCCTTGATATTTTGGCCGTGATGTTGTATAAAGAGATAATTGGAACTTGAAGATGACCTGACTTACGTCTGGGGTTTTGACAGTGATGAAACAAGGAGAGCAAGGCATATCCGGTTCTCTGTCTCCTTTTGACGCAGTTGACATTTGATTGTTCTTGTGTTTAAATAATTAAGAGAACTTCTCATTAACTGAATAAACGGAGGAATATACAATGGATGTAAAAAATGTCAAGGAAAATATCAATATGGAGGATGTGGGCAAAGTGCACGTGGACCATTCGATGAGATAATAAGCAGATGAGGGCATTTTCCATGAGGAGGATTAAAAATGTTTTGTGCCAATTGCGGAAAAGAAGTGACCGAAAATATGGTTTTTTGCGCTAATTGCGGGGCTAAGATCGAACATGGTCAGAGCGAAAAAACGAAGATCGATCTTACAAAAGCAGCTGTGGAAAGCCTGAAGAATGAACCTAACGTAATAGATGTAAAGATCGTGAATGATAAAAAGGGAAGACGCAGTGCTGAAAACAAAACTGATGCTGCCGATGGTAGTACAAAGGCCGAACCAAAGAAGAATAAACCTGTAGCAGTATTCAAATATTCGCTTATAGGATTTGCGGTTGGTCTCGTCTTTATGATATTCGGCGGCAGGATGATGAACGTGGGAATATTCGTTCTGGCAGTCCTTTTTATTCCGCTTTTAATAAGCGGAATAATGCTGGCTTCAAACTATGACAAAAAGCATGAGGAAAAGCTTCTGGTCGAAAGAGCCAAGGCAGAAAAGGAACTTGAAAAAAGGGTCGAGAATAAAAACTCAATGCTCTTTAGCACCGCGGCAGTCGCGGGCGTTGTTGGCTTGATGTTCTTAAAGGCATTTCCTGTGACCCTGATAAAGTTCAACCTTATTGACCTTGTAAAATACGGCATCGGGCTCAAAACAAAGGATATAGCAGGTATACCCCTTGCGAGTGATTCCACCATGTTTTTTTCCGTAATCACAGGCGTTTTGATGCTCTGCGTTATTGCTGCGGCTGTTTCCATGCTGTCCGCTGTGCTTGTTCTTGATCCGACGGATGAAAAATACTCCAAGAAAATACACAATTTTTGGAGCGAGGCTGTATACGCTTTCGGTTTTTCGGCATATCTGCTTTTGTTTGCACCGGGATTGATCATCGATTCATTCCTCGATTACCACCGGAGCATCGATCTTATTGACAGATTCACCTTCAAGGAGCCCGATTCGCTGATGCTCTATTACGGTTTTTTTATGTTTATAATGGCATTTTATGCGATGATAAAGGACCGCAAATACAAGAAGGTATACATAGTCTAGGAGACAAGGGGAAACAGGGGGAGACATGGAGACATGGGGACGGTTCTCTGTCTCATTTTTTGTCTCTAGCCCTGTCTCCCTTTTTTTTGTTGACCTTGCCCTATTTATAGCTGTATAATAGAAAAGCCTTTTAAGGTAAATTCCAATAAAATATTGCATATTTGAAAGGGGAATCATTATGGGTCTGTTTGAATTAAAAAGTACGGCGGCTGTCAATTCGACAAACGATGTCCGCAATAAGCCGGCAACTCAGCCTGCCGAAAAGGCCGAGCAGGAACTGCTCGCTGCAAAGAAAGCCTTAGAAGAGGCGTTCCTTGTTCTCGGAAAAAAGTATTATGAGAGCAAACGCGAGAATGCCGAAGACGAGTTTGCCGCTGAGATGAACTCCATCAAAGAGTGCGCGGAAAAAGAGAGACTCTGGAATCAGTACAAACTCAGCCTTGAAGGAAAGATGCTTTGCGATAACTGCAACGCGGTAATAACCTCCGACAGTCTGTTCTGTAATAAATGCGGAACGCCGGTCAAGCAGCCTGATTTTTCAAAGATCGGAATCGAAAAAAACGAAAAAGCAGCAGAAGAGCCTTCAAGTGTTTGTCCTTCCTGCGGTGGCACTCTTACGCCCGGCGCAAAGTTCTGTATCAAGTGCGGATATAAATTGTAATAAAAGGAGAGACACAAATGTTTTGCGGTAATTGCGGAAAAGAGATCCCGGATGATGCAGTGTTCTGCCCGCTTTGCGGTGGACGCAGCGGAATAGAAAACAAAAAGACCGAAATGCCGGGTGGGCCGTCAGGCGGGCCGAAAACATCCGAAGGCACAAAAAAGAAAAAGATCATAACAGCTGTTTTGTTTGTCTCGGTCATAGTCATAGTGGCAGTCTGCATCGGTTTATTTGGAGGCAGCGGATCTTCTGATAAGCCAGCCGGAGATGAGAGCATAGCAGCAAACTCGAAAGAGGATACAACTGCCGCATCAGGTGATGATAAAGCCGAAGAAACTACGGCAGACCCTGCACAGCCTTCCGAAACAGGAGGTGACACCGTCTCTGATGAGGCGGCACTTACAGAGCTGACCGGGCTGATAGCGCAGGCTGATGCCCTGATCGCCAAAGCCGATGAAGATTACAATGCTACTACCGAAGGTGTGGATAGATTTAAAGAGCGTGAGAAGATCATGTACAGCCTGGCAGAAAAGCTGACAGATCTTCAGAAAAAGTTCGGGCAGATGGGCGGCCTTGACAGTAAGGTAAAGCAGGCAGGTGCGAATTATTTTGAAATATCAGTATGCGCTGCAAAGTCTCTCAGTGAAACAATGGGCTTTATGGCAAAGTATCTTCTGCTTGATTTTGATTTTCCTGTACAGGCGGAGGATCAGTTGACAAGCGATTATGCTCAAACAGTATATGACTGGTATAATAAGCGCAAGAAGACGCTGGATGAAATGACTTCAGTGCCAAATTGCCTTGAAACAGTTTGGAACAAATATAAAAAATCGGATGAACTGCTTTCGGAAATAGCAATAAAGTACTATAATGCCGCAAAATACAATGACTGGCTGAGGCTTTATTCTTCAATCAATCTCAGAACAAGATACAAAACTGCAGAAGAAAAAATTTATAATGAAATATTAGCGGTCGTAAAGGGAGAGAACGAATTTGCCTTGTCCCAGAGAAATTCTGCCGTCAAGCTTTCCGAAGAGATAACCGGTTATGCGAAGATGAGTTCTTCAGGCAGAAGTTCATATGAGTTTGAAAACGATAAAACAAACAAGTTCAATTATAAATTTGAGGCAGTAGATACTGTCTATCCGGCCCTTTACAATACCTACGATGCATTTTTGATATTAAAGGCTGGATGCATGGGCGGCACGAGGGAAATCGTGGTCGAGGCAGAGATACCCGGACTCACTCAGAAGTATAAAAAGAGCATTAAACTGGATTCATCATATAAAACGATATACATCAAGCCGCCGGCTCTTTCGGGTGATCTGGATCTGACTTCAGCAAAGGATTCGCAGATAATTGTCTCGATGTATGAAAAGAACGGAGTCGATCTGATAAAGGCTCATAGTTTCCCTGTCAAGATAATGAGCATAAACGATGTGGACTGGTACACTGATGATTTCGGTCTGTCCACAATGGATAATATTCTGTGCTATCTCACGCCTGATACGGATGAGATCGATCTCTTAAGGAGAAATGCAATAGAAGCGATAACCAGAATGTCCGACGGAAAGATACAGAGCTTCCCCGGATATCAGTTGGTTGCAGGTAATCGTTATTATGTAACTTATATGCAGGCGGCAGGCGTGATGCGTGCGCTTTATGATATGGGCGTAAGATATGATATGGGCTCATTTTCACTCAGTTCGGGGCATCAGAGGGTAAAGCTTCCCGCCGAGGTGATAAGTGAAAGATCCGGCCTTTGCATCGAGACATCTCTTACCGTGGCAAGTGCGCTACAGAGCGCAGGAATGCATGCATTTCTGATATTCCCTCCGGGTCACGCACAGGTGGCTGTGGAGGTATGGAACGACGGCACGGGAGCAGGCGAATACTTCCTTATCGAAACGACCAGTCTGAATGATACGAGTAACAATGATGATAAGTATAAGCTGTATGCTGATGCACTGCTTACATACGACCCGGATGAGCTGAGAACAGATTACCCGATCGCATATTATTCCGCCGAGGAGTGGATGAATTATCTTGCCACATGTGACTACATTATCGACTGCAACGACTCAAGGATACTCGGATTAACGGAATTTTATCACTAATGGATCAGTGGAGACAGGGGGATACTATGATCCGCATAACCATATGGAACGAATACGAACATGAAAGGACCATCCCCGCTATCGCACAAGTCTATCCTGAAGGCATTCACGGGGCACTTAAAAGCATTCTGTCCGAAGAAAAAGACTTTGAGATAAGATGCGCAACGCTTGAAGACGAGGGACAGGGCCTTTCGGAAGAAATACTCACCGGCACCGACGTCCTCATCTGGTGGAGCCATGCAAAGCAGGATGATGTGACCGATGAAAATGTGCGCAGGGTAACAGCCCATGTCCACGCGGGCATGGGCCTTATAGCGTTGCATTCCGCACATTTCAGTAAAGTATTCCGCGCGCTTATGGGCACGCCCTGCACCTTAAACTGGCGCGAGAACGACTCTGAAAAACTCTTCTGCATCCTGCCCTCACACCCCATCGCGCAGGGTGTTCCGCAGTGCATAGACCTTCCAAAGGAAGAACTCTACGGCGAGCCCTTCTTC